>JAVBSI010000084.1:0-36190 GCA_031556815.1 Eubacteriales bacterium
GTGATTTTTATGGCCACCTTGGTGGTATGGGTGCTGCAAAGCTTCACCTTTCACCTGACCCGGGCGCAGGACATCGGCGACAGCATGCTGGGTACCATCGCGGGGGCGATCGCGCCGGTGTTTGCCCCGGCGGGCTTTGGCAATGTGCAGGCTTCCACCGCGGTGCTCACGGGCCTTATGGCCAAGGAGAGCGTGGTGAGCACCCTGGCGGTGCTGGCCGGGGTGGACGCAAGCAGCTCGCAAATGCTGCAAAACCTGCACAGCATTTTCCCCAGCATGCTATCGGCGCTGTCCTTTTTATTGTTTGTGTTGCTGTACATGCCCTGTGTGGCCGCCTTTGCGGCCATGCGCCGGGAGATGGAAAGCGTGCGCTGGGCGCTGCTGACCGTGGTGGGACAGACCGCAATGGCCTGGGTGGTGGCCACGGCGGCGTATCAGCTGGGCAGCGCTTTTGGGCTGGGCTAACCCCAGGGGATTAAGGAAAGGACGAACCTGATGAGTGACGTGAAAACGATCCGCCTGTTTGGTGTTGCAGCCGATTCTGTCGTGGATGGCATGGGCTTTCGCACGGCTATTTTTACGCAAGGCTGCCGCCATGCTTGCCCCGGTTGCCACAACCCCGAGAGCCACGACCCCGCGGGCGGTAAGGAATGGACCTTGGATGACATTGAAAAGATGTTTACGGGCAATCCTTTGCTGGATGGCATCACGCTTTCCGGCGGGGAGCCCTTTTTGCAGGCGGAGGCCTGCGCTGAGCTGGCCCGCCGGGCCCACGCCAGGGGTCTAAGCGTATGGGTGTACAGCGGCTTTACCTATGAGGAGCTGCTGCGCATGGCGGAGCGTGACGCAGTCGCTAAAGCCTTGCTGGAGGAATGTGACGTGCTGGTGGACGGACGCTACCTGCAGGAGCAGCGATCGCTGGAGTTGAGCTATTGCGGCAGCCGCAACCAACGCGTGATTGACATGGCCAAGACCCGCCGGGACAAAGTGGTGGTTTTATTTGCCCCGCCCCAGTGGTAAGGAGGGTACACAATGCCAAAGAGATTGACATTGCTGGCCACCGGCGGCACCATTGCCTGTACCCGGGGACCCAGCGGCCTGGTACCCACCCTCCACGCGGCGGATATCCTGGCGGCGGTGCAGGGGGATTTGCCCTGCGAAGTGACCGTGCAAGACGTATTTATGATGGACAGCAGCAACATGCAGCCCGAGGAATGGCGCACACTGGCCGCTGCCGCCCATGAGGCGCTGCAAAGCTGCGATGGCGTGGTGATTACCCACGGAACGGACACCATGGCCTACACCGCCTCCGCCCTCTCCTTTATGCTGGCGGGAGTGCGCAAGCCGGTGATCCTGACGGGATCCCAGCTGCCCTTGGAACATCCGCTTTCCGATGCGAAAAGCAACCTGCTGCACGCCATATCCGCCGCCATGGAAGGGGTGGGCGGCGTGTATGTGTCCTTTGACTATAAGTTGATCTCCGGCGTGCGCTGCGTTAAGACCCACACCATGGCCATGAACGCCTTCTCCAGCATCAACGGCCCTCTTGCGGGCCATTTTGACGTGGAGGGAGTGCATTTTGCAAACCCGCAGCCCTGTATACTGCCCCCGGGGGAGGCGATCGCCTTGCGGGCCACGCTGGACCCACGGGTATTTCTATTGAAGCTGATCCCCGGCACCTCGCCGCAGGTGCTGCGCTTTGTGAAGGAAGCCGGATACAAAGGCCTGGTAATCGAAGCCTTTGGCCTGGGCGGGCTGCATTATATCCGGCGAAACCTGGTGGAGGTCTTGCAGGAATTGGGCGATAGCGGGATGGAAATTCTGGTGGTGAGCCAATGCTTGCACGAAAAGGCGGATTTTTCCGTGTACGAGGTGGGGCAGGGCATGATGCGCGGCCATGTACACAGCGGGTTTGACATGACCACGGAAGCGGCGGTCTGCAAGCTGATGTGGGCGCTGGGACAGGATGAGCCGGAAAAATGGCTGTCCTGGCCGATGGTGGGGGAATACCGGGGCACAGAGGTGTAGGGGGCAGAGTATGCCCTGTCCGCCCCCCTTCTTCTGATTCAGGGGGCCTAGGCCAGAGGGAAAGGCGCTGGGCAAGGGTATTTTCCATATCGATCCGCCTTGTTGCCGCCCCCTCCTTTGGCGTGGGCATATGCCGCATCCATGAAAGAATCACATCTTTTTGCTGCTTGCTTCATGCGCACCAAGGGTTCATCATTTCTCGCTGATCTGTGGTGAAGACAACGCTGCTGTTTTCCTCCGCAAAGAATTGTGATATGGTGACGCCGAAGGCTTCACAGATTTTTTCCAAAGAGGCTACAGAAGGGCTTCTTCCCTTTTTGTACCAAGCGGGATTGGCGGTTTGATCCACGCCGCTTGGTTCGGCTAGCTTCCATAGCGTCCAGCCCCTGCGTTCTTTGAACTGTGAGATTCTTGCTAAAACATTTATGGCATCGGCCTTGCATATAGTATGTGTCATCATTGTATCGATTTTGTCCTTGAACAATAAAGAGCAATGAGCTATGAAAATCCGGCAGTTAACTGGCATCCAAAACAGAAGCGGGTTTTGGTGGAAGGGAAAAAAGGAGGGCCGAATATTATATCCATGGTTACAACAAACTGTGGGCCCCGCCCTATGCCAACGAGAGAGATGTTTATTTGGACGCAGACCTGTGCGAAGCCTGCTGCAAATGGAAACCCTGCGTGGTCGGTATCGGGCCAGTTTCATTTCCTGATCGCTTTGTACAAAGGGTGCGGACCAAAAGGCACTGGGCCAGGCCCTTGCCTATGCCCAGTGCCAGGGTTGCGAAACTTGCGAGCTTTTGGAAATTTGTGCCTGATCCAAGAAGGGGAATGAATGCAAACAGGCAGACCAACCGGCCTGCCCAAAGCCCCTGGCCAGGAGCACTTAAAACGCCAATTTCTTCCGGATATACGCTTCCAGATCGTCCACGGCCACCCGAACCTGCTCCATGCTGTCCCGATCCCGCACGGTGACCGTGCCCGTTTCTTCGGTCTCAAAGTCCACGGTGACGCACAGCGGCGTGCCGATCTCGTCCTGGCGGCGGTAGCGCTTGCCGATGCTGCCGGTTTCGTCATAATCCACCAAAAAGCTTTTGGCGAGTTTTTCAAAGATGTCCGTGGCCAGCTCGCCCAGCTTGTTCTTTTGCAGGGGCAGCACGGCGGCCTTGAAGGGGGCCAGCGCCGGATGCAGATGCATCACTACGCGGCTGTCACCCTCGCCCAGATCTTGTTCTTCATAGGCGTTGCACAGGAAGGCCAGGGCCACCCGGTCCGCGCCCAGGGAAGGCTCAATCACGTAGGGCACATAGCGCTCGTTGGTGACGGGGTCGATGTATTCCAGGTTTTCGCCGCTTACCTTCATATGGGCGTTCAGGTCAAAGTCCGTGCGATCGGCAATGCCCCAAAGCTCGCCCCAGCCAAAGGGAAAGCGGTACTCAAAGTCCGTGGTTGCTTTGGAGTAATGGGATAGCTCCTCTGGCTTATGGTCGCGCAGGCGCAGGCTTTCCTCTCTCATGCCCAGGGCATAGAGCCAATCCCTGCAAAAGGCGCGCCAATAGGCGAACCACTCCAGATCCTCGCCGGGCTTGCAGAAAAACTCCAGTTCCATCTGTTCAAACTCCCGGATGCGGAAGATGAAGTTGCCGGGGGTGATCTCGTTGCGGAAGGATTTGCCGATTTGGGCCACGCCCATAGGCAACTTTTTGCGGGTGGTGCGCACGATGTTTTTGAAGTTCACAAAAATGCCCTGGGCGGTCTCGGGCCGAAGGTAGATTTCGTTGGCGCTGTCCTCGGTGACGCCCTGGAAGGTTTTAAACATCATGTTGAACTTGCGGATGCTGGTGAAATCATGCTTGCCACAGGTGGGGCAAGGAATGTTGTGCTCGCTGATATAGGCCTCCAGCTGGCCGTTGCTCCAGCCGTCGGCTTGCAGCGCCTCCCCCTGGGAAGCGGCAAAGTCCTCGATCAGTTTATCGGCGCGGAAACGTTCCTTGCAGGCCTTGCAGTCCATCAGGGGATCGTTGAAATTGCCCACATGGCCGCTGGCTACCCACACGTTGCGGTTCATCAAGATAGCGCTGTCCAGACCTACGTTGTACTTGCTTTCCTGCACAAATTTCTGCCACCAGGCACGCTTCACATTGTTCTTAAATTCCACGCCCAAGGGGCCGTAATCCCAGCTGTTGGCCAGGCCGCCGTATATTTCGCTGCCCTGAAAGATGAATCCGCGGCCCTTACACAGGGCCACCAGTTTGTCCAGCGTAAGCTCCGCCATGGTCGCTCCCCCTACCCATCTATTGAATATCCTATATCATAGCCAGCAATGGGCAGTTTGTCAAGAAATCCCTTGGTTTACATTGACAAGGGACGCTGAAACCGCTATGATACAAATACATCATAAGGAGTGATTTTGGATGAAATTGAATAACAAACGTACCCTTTTGGTGGGCTTGGCGTTCCTGTCCATTTGCGCGTTTTGGCAGCTGTATGACAACGTGATTCCCTTGATCCTGAAACAAACCTTCCAGATCCCCGACGGGCTGGCAGGGATCATCATGGCGCTGGATAATGTGTTGGCGCTGTTTTTGCTCCCTTTGTTCGGCATGCTGTCCGACAGGACCCGCACGCCCATCGGCAAGCGAATGCCTTACATTCTGGGCGGCACTGCCGTCGCCGTGGTGCTGGTGAACCTGCTGCCCGTGGCGGACAGGCAGCATAGCCTGTTGCTGTTTATGGTGACGTTGGGCCTGCTGCTTTTGGCTATGGGCACCTACCGTTCCCCGGCGGTGGCGCTGATGCCCGATGTGACCCCCAAGCCCCTGCGCAGTAAAGGCAATGCCATCATCAATTTGATGGGGGCGCTGGGGGGCGTGTTTACGCTGGGGGTCACCGGCTTTTTGGTGAAAAAGACCGCCGATGGCGCTCCGCCAGACTATACGCTGCTGTTTGCGGCAGTGGCGGCGTTGATGGTGGTTTGTGTGGCGGTGCTGTTTTTTACCGTCCGGGAAAATAAGCTGGCGGGGGAAGTGGCCGCCCTGGAAAAGGAGCCGACGCCCTCCGATGCGCAAGCCCACCGCAAAACCGAAGCGGGCTGGGCGGGCCTGGCCCCGGAGATGCGCAGGAGCCTGCTGCTGATCCTCTGTTCGGTTTTCCTCTGGTTTATGGGCTATAACGCCGTGACCACGGCTTTTACCAAATATGCCCAGCAGATGTGGGGGGCGGAGCTGGGCACAGCCTCTCGGTATTTGATGGTCGCCACGGTGGGCGCGGTGATCAGCTACCTGCCGGTGGGCTATCTGGCCACTCGCTTTGGTCGCAAACGTGTGATTCAGGGCGGAGTCTTGTTGCTGGCGGCTTGCTTTGCCACAGGCTTGCTTTTCGTCCAGCCCAACGCAGGCATCTATGTGATGTTTGCTCTGGTGGGCGTGGCCTGGGCAATGGTCAACGTGAACTCCTATCCCATGGTGGTGGAAATCAGCAAAAGCGGCGATGTGGGCAAGTTTACAGGGTACTACTACACCTTCTCCATGGCGGCGCAGATCGTCACGCCCATCGTCAGCGGGTATCTGTTGCAGTTTGTGGGTTACTGGACGCTGTTCCCCTATGCCGCGCTGATGGTGGCGCTCTCCTTTGTAACCATCTCCCAGGCCAAGCACGGGGACAGCAAACCTCAGCCGCCTCCCAGCAAGCTGGAAGCCTTTGACGTGGGGGATGAGTGAACATGAACGCGATGCTGTGGATAGTGGGCGGGCTGGTATGCCTTGCCGCACTGTATCTGTACCTCATTGCTCCGGCAGGGGCGGCCAGCCGCCCCGACGCCTCCGCCCTGGCGGGGAAACTGTATGCCCACCGGGGCCTGCATGATGGCAACCAGCGGGTGGTGGAAAACAGTCTAGAGGCCTTCCGCCTGGCAGTGGAAAGCGGGTACGGCATGGAGCTGGACGTACAGCCCACCCGTGACGGGCAGTTGGTGGTGTTTCACGATGCTGTGCTGGAGCGGGTGTGCGGGGTGAAGCGCAATATGATCGATTTGACCTATGAGGAGCTAAGGGCGTTTTCCCTGCCGGATGGCACGCCGATCCCTCTGCTGACACAAGTGCTGGCTCTGGTGGCCGGCCGCGCGCCCCTTATTGTAGAGGTGAAGCACTACGGAAACGTGCGGCAAACCACGGCGAAGGCCCTGGCGCTCCTGGAGGGTTATGGCGGCCCGTTTTGCATGGAGTCCTTTCACCCGCTGGCAGTCTTGTACCTGCGGAGGCATGCGCCCCATGTCCTGCGGGGACAGCTGGCCAGCGGCGGGCATTGGAATCGCCGCGACACTTCGGCATTTTCGCATTTTGCAATGAAATATTTGTTGGTGAACGCGGTTGGAAGGCCGCATTTTGTGGCATACTCCTGCCCGGGTGATCATACCTTGGCGATGTGGTTGATGAAGCGGGTATTTCGGCCCTTGCTGGCAGCTTGGACCATTCGGGACGAAAGGACCCTTCAAGAGGCGCAAAAATGGGCGCAAATGCCGATTTTTGAACGCTTTTGCCCCCATGGCTGACATTGCCGTGGGCAACCATTGACAACTGCGTATGGGATGGGTATAATACATCGGTACCTTTGTGAGAAACGCCGCTATGCCTTGGGAAGCATTCACATGGGAGCGTTTCATGCCGTTTGCACCGCAAAACCCGTTTCCGGCGGGTGGACGGTGCATATCTGCTATATAGGCGTCACAAGGTCTTTTTTCGCCGGAAAGGCGATAACGAAAGGGGAACTGTTGTTATGACCGAGCCAGAAAAAAAGGCTGTTCTCACCCGTGAGGGTTTTGCCAAATTGGAAATGGATTTGGAATATTTTACCAGCGTGCGGCGCAATGAGATTGCGGAGCAAATTGCCATAGCCCGCGGCTTTGGGGACCTGTCTGAGAATGCTGAATATGATGAAGCCAAGAATGAGCAAAGCCGCATTGAGGCGAAGATCATTGAAATGGAAAATACGCTGCGCAACTGCGTGGTGGTGGATGACGATGATGTGAATACGGAAACCATTGGCGTGGGCAATACCGTGAAGGTGAAAAATCTGACCATGAAAGTGGATCAGGTGCTGACCCTCGTGGGCGCAAATGAAACCGACCCCAAGCTGATGAAAATAAGCCTGGATAGCCCCATCGGCGCAGCGTTGTTGGGTAAAAAGGTAGGCCAGACGGTGTCCGTGGATATTCCCGCGGGCAACGTGAAGCTGAAAGTGGAGGAAATCTCCAGGTAAAATGCAAAGGATGGAAAGAGGTTGAAGGGAATGACCCCTGAGCAACACGTGCACCCCGCGCCGGAGCCGCAGCCGGAAATGACGGCCGCACAGCTCAGCGAGCAGGAGGGCATTCGCCGGCAAAAACTGCAAGGGCTGATCCAGCAAGGCAGGGACCCTTACGCCATCACCAAGTTCGCTGTGAGCCATGAAAGCCAAGCCATTTTGGATGGGTTTGACGCCCTGGAGGGCCAAAGCGTGACCCTGGCAGGCCGCATGGTAAGCAGGCGGGTGATGGGCAAGGCGTCCTTTGCACATTTATTGGATGGCGCGGGAGCGCTGCAGATCTATGTGAAGCGGGATGACGTGGGGGAAGAACCCTATGCCGCCTTTAAGGATTATGATATTGGTGATGTGCTGGGCGTGAAGGGCGTGGTGTTTCGCACCCAAAAGGGCGAGATCAGCGTGCATGTCCAGGCACTGACCTTGCTTTCCAAATGCCTAAAGGTGCTGCCGGAGAAATACCATGGCCTGAAGGACCCGGATTTGCGCTATCGCCAGCGGTATGTGGACATGATCGTTAACCCCGAGGTGCGGGAGGTTTTCCGCAAGCGCAGCCGAATCATCGCCGCGGTGCGCGAGTTTTTGGACGGCCGCGGCTTTTTGGAAGTGGACACCCCGGTGCTGCACACCCTAGAAATGGGCGCGGCGGCGCGAACCTTTAAAACCCACCACAACACGTTGGACATCGATATGTTCCTACGGATCGAAACGGAGCTGTATTTGAAGCGTCTGATTGTGGGCGGTTTTGATAAGGTGTACGAGGTAGGGCGACTGTTTCGCAATGAGGGCATGGATGCCACCCACAACCCGGAGTTCACCAGCGTGGAGACCTACCAGGCTTATGCGGATTACAACGATGTGATGGACATGGTGGAAGAGATGTACGCCTGGGTGGCGGCAAAAGTTTGCGGAACCACCTGTGTGCCTTTCGGCGAGGAACGTATTGAGCTGAAACCGCCCTGGCCGCGCATTCCCATGGCCCAGGTTGTGAAGGATGCCTGCGGCGTGGACTGGAAGGATTGGAACAGTGACGAGGAAGCCCGCGCCGCCCTTGGGAAGCTGGGCATCCATGTGGACAAGACCGCCAAGCGCGGGGATTGCCTGGCAGCCCTCTTTGACGAATATGTGGAGCATGGCCTGCGCCAGCCCACCTTCATCATTGATTACCCGGTGGACATCTCACCCCTGGCCAAGCGCAAGCCGGAGAACCCGGAGCTTACCGAGCGCTTTGAATTTTTCATCTGCGGGCATGAGATGGGCAATGCGTTTTCCGAACTGAACGACCCCATCGACCAGCGCCGCCGTTTTGAGGAGCAGGTGAAGCTGCGCCATAGCCAGGGCCTGATGAACGTGAAAGTGGATGAGGACTATGTGAACGCGCTGGAGCACGGCATGCCGCCCACGGGCGGCTTGGGTTTTGGCATTGACCGCATGGTGATGCTGCTGACAGACAACGCCTCCATCCGGGATGTGCTGCTGTTCCCCACCATGAAGCCCCGGGACTGATACGATTTTCTGGCAAGCTGTGCGGCGTTTGGCTGTGCGGCTTGCCTGTTTTTAGGAAGGAGTATAGGCAAAGCCCATGAAACTGCACATACCCATTACCAAGGAAAAAATGAACAATCATTTTCACTATAGCTTTTGGAAGTATCTGCTGCTGGTTGTGGTAGCGCTGGTGGGGTGGAACCTGCTGTTTACCACCACCCGGTATCGGGTGCCCCAGGAGCGGAAGCTGGAGTTTCTGGTGGATTGCGAATATATCACCCAGGAGACCGACAGCGCCATGCAGACACGCATGGAGGACATCCATCGGGAAACTTTGCCGCAGATGGAAGAAGTGACCTTCACTGCTTTAAGCAGCGATGATGTCTATGGCGATATGCAGCTGACCGTGTGGATCGCCGGTGGGCAAGGGGATGTGCTGTTGCTGCGGGAGCAGCGGTTTCACCAGCTTGCCCAAAGCGGCGCTTTGCTGGACTTGCAGCCCTACCTGGACAGTGGGGCGTTGCAGGCGCCGGATGTGAAATTAGACTGGGGACAAGCCTGGGATGGAGAAAGCGGCGAGCTGATACAGTATGGCATTCCCACGGACGGGATGATGGCGTTGCGACAGTATGGGGTTTTGCCCCAGGAAAAGGTGCTTTGCGTGGTGGCGGGCCGCCAAAAGGACCAAACGGCCGTGGCGTTCCTCAACGCGTGGATCGCCGGGCTGCTGGAGAAGGAGGCCTTGCCATGAAAACACCGATCTCCTTGAGCCGGTTTCAAAAAGCGGCCGGGCTGCTGGGAGTTCTGGGCAGCGTGTTGTGGCTGCTGGCCGTCTTTGCGCGGGAAGCCGACGCCAGCCTGCCTCCTTGGGGGGTGGGGATGCGGAATGTATTGCCCAACTTTGGCGCTTGCCTGCTGGGGGTGGGCCTGGCATTTCAGTTGGGATCGTTGCTTAGGAAAAAGCCTCTGGCGGATCGGAGCATTTACTGGGTGTGCGCGGGGATGATGGGGGTTTTGGTGATGTCCGAGCTGGTGCACATGCTGCTGGGCGCGTTTTTCGACGAGAAAGATTTGCTGGCGTCCTTGGCGGCGTGCGGCCTCCTCCTGCTGGTGTACGCACTGCTGGGGGAGAAACAGGCGTCCGCCCCGGACGAGGAGGAGGGAACCCATGGCTGATGCGATCGATTTCAAGAAAAAGGACAAGATCTATTATGCGCCGTCCACTGCCCCGGAGCTCATCGATGTGCCAAGCATGCGGTTTTTAATGGTGGATGGCAAGGGGGATCCCAACACCGCCCAGGCCTACGCGGATGCGCTGGCAGCCTTGTATGGGCTTTCCTATGCCATCAAGATGAGCAAGATGGGCGGCAAGCAGCCCCAGGGATACTATGATTTTGTGGTGCCGCCATTGGAGGGCCTTTGGTGGACGGCGGAGGGCGTCTATGACGGGGTGACCCAAAAGGACAAAAGCAAGTTCCGCTGGACCTCCATGATTCGCCAGCCGGATTTTGTGACCCTGCCGGTGCTGGAAGAGGCCAAGGCGTCCCTGGCCAAGAAAAAGCCGGGGATGGACACCTCCTTGGTCCGCTTGGAGGATTTTGCAGAGGGCCTGTGCGTGCAGGTGATGCACCTGGGCCCCTATGACGACGAGCCCGCCACCGTGCGAAAAATGGATGTCTATATGGCCAAGGAGGGCTATTTGCAAGACTTTTCCATGAGCCGCCATCATCACGAGATCTATCTGGGGGATCCCCGCAAAACCGCGCCGGAAAAGCTGAAAACCGTGATCCGGCATCCGATCAGGAGGGGATAAGCCCTCAAACCATTGCACGCATTAGGCTTTCGTGCATAAACTTCTTTGAGAAGGGGAACGCTGGGTCATGGGAGCGTTTCCCATTTCTGGAAAGGAGTTTGTAGAAGATGAAGCAACAACAATGTTTGCTTTGCGGGCAGGAGTATTCCACCGGGTTGAACGTGATGGGCTGCCTGCTATGCTTTCCCTGTGAGCGGAAGCTGCTTTCCGCCACGGCCACCAACATTAACCGCCGCAGACGGCTGAACCTGCTGCGATTGTATGGCCCACAGGGAGCCAGGGCAGTTATCAAATGATCCCCATGATCCTGATACATGCCGCCATCCTTTGCCCTGATCGGGATGGATTGATGGAATGCCGCGTGTCCAAAAAGTGGCGGTGCCACTTTTTTTGAGTGTACGGGGATGGTTGCGCGTCAAAGTGAGCGCTTCCCCCGCGATGGTTCCGCAAGCCAAACAAAGAGAAGACGCATCCCCTTGCAACGGAGGCGTTTTTTTGTTATGCTTAACCCTGGCGCGGTCATGATTGGACCTCCCCCGCGCCAAGGAGGGCAGGCATTCCTATGCGGCCCATGTATCAGATGCTTTCCCGGGTCTCCAGGCGGGTTTCGCTGCACATGCCAGCCACTGGGGGTCGTGGGCCTTTTGGGCTTTCTAGCAGTTGCTATCGGCTGGATACCACGGAGCTCCCTGTGACGGATGATTTGTACCGGCCCAGCGGCCCCGTTCAAGAAGCGGAGGCCTTGGCGGCCCAAAGCGCTGGGGCGGCGCACAGCCTGATGCTGACGGGTGGAGGCACTGCCGGGATACAGACCATGCTGCTCTATGCGGCCAAGCGTGGCGATACGGTGATCCTTCCCCGAAACTGTCACCATAGCGCGATCCATTACTGCGCGGTGGCAGGCATCCATGCGGCCTTCGCAGAGCCCTCCTATACCTGGCGAGGCAGGCCTTACACTCCCAAAGAGGCTTATGAAAAAGCCTTTGTGGACAACCCTCAGGCAAAAGCGGCGCTACTGCTTCGGCCAGACTATTACGGCTTGACGGCGCATGCGTCGGAAGTGGCATGTATCGCATGGTCGACTCATCAGCGTGGAGCGCTTTTGCTCTGCGACGAAGCCCATGGGTCCACTTTTTCCTGGAGGGAGGATGTGAATACAGCCCTGTATCTTGGCGCGGACCTCACCGTCCAAAGCGCCCATAAGACCTTGCCCGCCCTGACGGCGGGCGCCTGGCTCCATGGCGCGGAAGGCATTGATGGAGAAAAGCTGCGGCGATTGCTTCGCATGGTTCAAACCAGCAGTCCATCTTTCCTGACAATGCAAGCCTTGGACGACGCTAGGGCGTGGATGGATGTGAAGGGGAAAGCCGCTTGCGAGGATTTGGGACGAGCATTGGAACGGCTATACGAAAGGGCAAAGCCCTTGGGGTACCAAAAGGCGCAAGATGACGCGCCGCCTGGCCATGGCTACGATGCTTTGCGTTTGGTGCTGCAAGGGCCGCAGGGCGGGTACGCCCTGGGGGAAGCCCTTTCGGCCCAGGGCATTGATATGGAGATGTGGGACGAGGGCTGCGTGGTGGGCATTGTACCCCTTATGGGGTACGGGCGGCCGCTGCGCAGGCTGCTGACAGCTCTCCGGGGCATTAAGAAGGATGGGCGGGAAGCAGCAAAAAAGGGAAACGCCTTCCACCCGCCGCGGGAGACCCCCCAGAGGCGATCGCCCCTTCATGAGGCCACCTTTGCCCCCAGCGAGGCGGCGCCTTTGCGGGAGGCGGCAAACCGTATCAGCGCGGTCAGCGTGGGCCTCTATCCGCCGGGTGTCGCCCTGTTGACCCCGGGCGAAGTCATCACCCAAACCCTGGTGGATTTTTTGTTGGAGCAACGCCCCGCCCGGCTTTTTGGCCTGGAGGGGCAGCGGATATTGTGTGTAAATGAAGGAGCCGACGAGCGTGAATAACCTTCCTTATGACGCGGTCCTCTTTGATCTGGACGGAACCCTTTGCAACGCGGAGCAAGGCATCACTAGCTCGGCGCTGTATACCATGCGGCAGCTGGGCCAGCCGGTGCCCGAGGGCGCTGATTTGCGGGCCATCATTGGGCCGCCCCTGTACCAGAGTTTTCAAACCATCCTGGGGCTCACGCCGGAGCTAACGGAGCAGGCCATCCCGCTGTATCGGGAGTATTTTGAAAAAGAAGGCATGCTGAAATACTCCGTGTACCCGCATATCCGCTCCATCTTGCAGACCTTGCGGGCGGGCGGGGCCTACCTGGCGGTGGCCACCAGCAAGCCGCGAAAGCCAACCATGGCGGTGTTGGATTATTTTGCCCTGACCCATTATTTCGATCAAATCGTGGCGGTGGAAGATGACGACCACATCATTGATAAGCAGGAGCTGATCCGCCGCGCCCTGCCGGAGAAATACAAGCGGGCGGTTATGGTGGGGGATCGCTGCTTTGACATGGAGGGCGCCGCGGCCAATCACATCGAGGGTATTGGCGCGGGGTATGGTTGCGGCAGCGATCAGGAGCTGCGGGACGCCGGAGCCGAGCACATCGTGCCGGACACGGACGCCCTGCGAGCGCTGCTGTGCCAGGGAGCGGAAATCCCCCGGGGCTTTTTCCTGACCGTGGAAGGGCCGGACGGCAGCGGCAAAACCACTCAGGTGGAGTTGCTGGACAAAAACCTGCGGGATTATGGGTTCAGCGTGCTGCGCACCCGGGAGCCCGGCGGCTGCGAGATCAGCGAGGACATCCGGCAGATCATATTGGACACCAAAAACATGGAGATGTGCGCCGCCTGCGAGGCCTTGCTGTACGCGGCGGCCCGGGCGCAACATGTGGAACAGGTGATCCGTCCGGCGGTGGAAACCGGAATGCTGGTGCTGTGCGACCGTTTTGTGGACAGCTCCATCGCCTATCAAGGGGGCGGGCGTGAGCTGGGCCTGGAGGCCGTGCAGCAGATCAATGCAACCGCGGTGGCGGGCATGCTGCCCGATGCCACGCTGTACTTGGACATTGATCCCAAGGCGGGCCTGGAGCGCCGCCTGGGCGCGCGATCCCCCGACCGGCTGGAGATGGAGGCCATTGATTTCTACGAGCGGGTGTCCAAGACCTATGAGCGGCTGATCCACGACAACCGCAAGCGCTATCTGATCGTCAACGCGGATCAGGATGTGGCGGCGGTAGCCAAGGACGCGCTGACGGCGGTGCTGGCTCGCTTGGAGCCGGAGAAAAGGCAGGATGCCTAAGGTGGAGCGGATCGTGGTGGGCCTTTCCGGCGGGGTGGATTCCTCTGTGGCGGCGCTGTTGCTGAAGCGGCAGGGCTACGACGTGGTGGGCGTGTTCATGAAGAACTGGGACGAGCAGGACGAGGGCGGGGAGTGCACCGCCACCCAGGACTGGCACGATGTGCAGGAGGTCTGCGGCCTGATCGGCATTCCCTGTTATGCCGTCAACTTTGAAAAAGAATACCAGGAGCGTGTGTTTGCTTCCTTTCTGGAGGAATACGAGAAGGGGCGCACCCCCAACCCAGACGTGCTGTGCAACCGGGAGATTAAGTTTAAGGCGTTTTTGGAGTTTGCCATGCGGCTGGGGGCACAGAAGATGGCCACCGGGCATTTTGTGCGCAGCCAGGTGCGGCAAGGCCATCCGGTGCTGCTCAAAGGCGCGGATGTGAACAAGGATCAAAGCTATTTTCTGTATATGCTCAAAGAGGCCCAGCTGGCGCGGGCCTTGTTTCCCGTGGGGGGCATGACCAAGGCCCAGGTGCGGGACGTGGCCCAACAAGCAGGCCTGCCCGTGAGCCAAAAGAAGGACTCCACCGGGGTTTGCTTTATCGGCGAACGGAACTTTCGGCAGTTTTTGCGGCAGTACCTGCCCGTGCAAGCGGGGGAGATGCAGACCGCCGATGGGAGAAAAGTGGGGGAGCACATGGGCCTGGCCTATTACACCCTGGGCCAGCGCAAGGGCCTGGGCATTGGCGGAGGCGGGGATGGCAGTCCCTGGTTTGTGACCGAAAAGGATTTGGCTCGCAACGTGCTGGTGGTGGCCCAGGGAGAGGATCATCCGGCGCTGTTCAGCCGGTATGTGCGGGCATCCCAGCCCACATGGATCGCGGGAGCCGCGCCTGTTTCGGATGGGACGCCCTTTCGCTGCACCTGCAAGTTCCGCTATCGCCAGGCCGACCAGCCGATGTGGGCGGCGCTGCGGGGGGACAGCCTGTTGCTGAAGGCGGACGAGCTTCAGCGGGCGGTGACACCGGGCCAGAGCGCGGTGCTCTATGACGGGCAGGTCTGCCTGGGTGGCGCGATCGCCGAGGAAGCGTCCCGGCTTCCCCTGGAAAGCATGGCGGGCCTTTTTCCCGATTGAGGGAAAGATAGGAAAAATATATGGACATACAATGCAAAAACAAGAAAAATGCGTAAAAATGCTTGCATATGAATACATACAACCGATATAATGAATCCAATGTTTCTGCATGCGCCATGAGCAATCGTGCGAAGTTGCCAGAAGCGAGCTATTTTATGAGGAGGAGAGAGAAGAATGAAAAAATTTGTGGCAACCCTGTTGAGCTTGATGCTGGCAGTCAGTTTCCTTCTGCCTGCCCTGGCGGAAGGCGATACCATTAAGGTGGGCGGCATTGGCTGCCTCACCGGTGATTATGCCATGTATGGCGTGGGCGTTCGCAATGGCATTGATCTGTTTGTCGAGGAGTATAACGCTGCCTGCGGCGAGGACGACAGGAAAATCGAAATGATTTGGGAAGACGATGAAGGCGCGGAAGACAAGGCCATCAACGCCTACCAGAAGCTGGTGCAAAACGACGGCGTGGTAGCCATTCTAGGTCCTGTGCTCACTGGGCCTACGGATGCAGTGGCGGATTATGCCGCCGAGGATGGCATCCCTATGATCACGGCTTCCGCTACGGCGTACCGGATCACCACGGATCGCCCCACCGTGTTCCGCACCTGTTTCTTGGATCCTTTCCAGGGCATCTCCATGGCCAACTTCGCCAAGGACCAGTTTGGCGCCACCAAGCTGGCGGTGCTGTATGAAAACGGCAACGAGTATTCCACCGGCTTGAAGGACAAGTTTGTGGAGCAGGCGGCTGTTAACGGGCAGACCATCTTGGCCGAAGAAGCCACCGCTATCGGCGATGTGGACTTCAAAGCCCAGCTGACCAAAATTAAGGATGCCGCCCCCGAAGTGGTGTTCCTGCCCTACTATGACAAAGAAGCTGCGCTGATCATGACCCAGGCCAAGGAACTGGGCTTGGATGTGAAGTTTGTGGGCGCGGATGGTATCTCCAGCATTGTGGAATCCATCAGCGACAAGAGCCTGCTGACTAACATGTTCTACTCCGACCATTTCAGCAACTCCGCGGACAGCGAGATGGTGAAGAATTTCCTGGCCGGGTATCAGAAGATGAATGAGGGCAAAATGCCCACCATTTCCTTCACCGCCACCGGCTATGACGCCGCTCTGGTGCTGGCCGATGCCATCAAGCGAGCTGGTTCCACCGAATATGAAGCCGTAGTGGCTGCCATCAAGGCCACCAACGTGGAAGGCGTTTCCGGCGTGATCACCTTTGACGATCACAATGACCCCATCAAGAGCGCATTCATCCTGTCCTTTGATGCGGATGGCAACCAGGTGTTTGTGAAGCAGCAGAATCCGTAAGGGCGCTGTGGACGGCTGGCTTGCGGGCAGGCGGCAGACCGTTTTTTAGCCGGCGGCAAGCCCCCGTGAATTGATACCATTGCTGAAAGAGAGAGGGGCTCAACCCCTCCCTCTTTCAGTCCTTTCCAAAGGGGCGCCCCAGCGCATTTTTGGAAAGGACTGAACAGATTGTACGAAGGGGATGACAACGTTGCTGTTTTTGAACCAAATCATCAATGGATTGGGCGCCGGCGCCATTTATGCCCTGATCGCCCTGGGCTATACCATGGTATATGGTATTGTACGCCTGATTAACTTTGCCCATGGCGACATTTTGATGGTTGGCTCGTATACGGCAGTGCTACTGATGGTTCAGGTGGGCGTTCCCTTTCCCCTGGCGCTGATAGCATCCATGCTGGTATGCGTGGTCTTTGGAGTGGTGATTGAGCGGGTGGCCTACAAGCCTCTGCGCGGCGCGCCCCGCATCTGCTCCCTGATCACCGCTATCGGCGTCAGCTATTTGCTGCAAAACAGCGCCCAGCTTCTTTTTACCGCCAACCCCAGGCCCTTTCCCACCGTGTTTCAGGTCAAACCCATCGTGATTGGCAGCTTTTCCATCAGCTTTGTTACGTTGCTGACGGTGGTGGTGTCCATTGTGCTGATGATTTTGCTGACCTTGTTTGTGCAACAGACTCGCATGGGTAAGGCCATGCGCGCCGTGAGTGAGGACAAGGGCGCGGCCCAGCTGATGGGGATCAATGTGAACATCACCATTTCCGTTACCTTTGCCATTGGCTGCGCCTTGGCGGGTGTGGGCGCGTTTTTGTACACCATTGCTTATCCCATGGTGGCGCCCACCATGGGCGCGATGCCCGGCCTGAAAGCTTTTATCGCGGCGGTGCTAGGCGGCATCGGCGTGCTGCCCGGGGCCATGCTGGGTGGCTTCATCATGGGCGTGGCCGAAAGCCTCACCAAGGGTTTCATTTCTACCCAGCTGTCCGATGCGGTGGTGTACGGCATTTTGATCCTGGTGCTGCTGGTGAAACCCTCCGGATTGCTGGGCAACGCCGCCCGCGAGAAAGTGTGAGGTGGCGGATATGGCAAGCAAATTCAAGTCCTATGCGCTCAACCTGTCCGCGGTCTTTCTTCTTTATATTGTACTGGTGGCGCTGCTGGACGCCAACATCATCAACAAATACTATGGCGGCATCCTGATTTTGGTAGGCATCAACATCATCATGACGGTGAGCCTCAATTTGACCACCGGTTTCCTGGGGGAGCTGGCCTTGGGCCATGCGGGCTTTATGAGTGTGGGCGCGTTTACTGCGGGCATCCTCACCAAGGCCATGGCGGAAAGCGGGGGAATACAGCCCGTGGCCGCCCTACCCATCTCCCTGCTGGCTGGCGGGCTGTTGGCGGCGGTGTTCGGCTTGCTAATTGGCATTCCCGCCCTGCGGCTGAAGGGCGATTACCTGGCCATCATCACCCTGGGTTTTGGCGAGATCATCCGGGTGATTATTCAAAACCTGGAGATCACCGGCGGCGCAGCGGGCATCAGCCGCATCCCACGGGTGAACACCTTCCCCATCACGTATTTCATCATGGTGGCGGTGATCATCGTAATGTTTACCCTGGGGCGTTCCCGGCATGGCCGCGCCATCATCTCCATCCGGGAAAACGCGGTGGCGGCGGAGGCCACCGGCATCTCCACCACCTATTACAAGATTTTTGCCTTCACGCTGGCCGCGTTTTTCGCCGGGGTGGCGGGTGGCCTGTATGCCCATTATGTGGGGCGCATCTCCGCCTCGTCCTTTGATTTCAACAAATCCATCGAGTACCTGGTGATGGTGGTGCTGGGCGGCATGGGCTCCATCACCGGCAGCATCATTTCCGCGACGGTGCTGACGCTACTGCCCGAGCTGCTGCGTGAGTTCGCGGATTATCGGCTGCTAGTGTACAGTCTGTTATTGATCGTGATGATGCTGTTCCGCCCGGCGGGCCTGTTGGGCACGGCGGAGTTTTCCCTGGTGAAGACCTGGGACGCGCTGGTGAAAAAGTTGGGCATCAAGAAGCGGGAAAAAACACCTCGCCTGCCGGACATGCCCCGTTACGACGTGGGGGAGGACGTCCCGGTGATGGAAACCCATGGGCTGGGCATCCGTTTTGGAGGCCTCACCGCCGCGGAAGACGTGAACCTGTCCCTGCGCGACAATGAGATCGTGGGGCTCATTGGCCCCAACGGCGCGGGCAAGACCACGGTGTTTAACATGCTCACCGGGGTGTATCTGCCCACGGAGGGACAGATCACGCTGTTGGGACAGCCCATCGCCGGAAAGAAAACCTACGAGATCGTCACCGCGGGCATCGCCCGCACCTTCCAAAACATCCGGCTGTTTCGCTCCATGACCGTGCTGGAAAACATCAAGGTGGCTTTTCACAGCCGCATGCATTACTCCGCGGCCAGCGGCATTTTCCGAATGCCCGGCTATGCCCGGGAGGAGCATGGTATCGACATCCGGGCCATGGAGCTGCTGCGGGTGTTTGATATGGAGGATACCGCCAACGTCCGGGCGGACGGCCTGCCCTATGGCCAGCAGCGCAAGTTGGAGATCTGCCGCGCCTTGGCCACCAACCCCAAGGTGCTGCTGCTGGACGAACCCGCCGCCGGCATGAACCCCATCGAAACCAAGGAATTGATGGAGGCCATCCGCCTGATTCGGGATCAGTTCTCCGTGGCGGTGCTGCTGATTGAGCATGATATGAAGCTGGTGATGGGCATTTGCGAGCGCATTTATGTGCTGAACTAGGGCCGCGTCATCGCCCAGGGCGTCCCGGCGGAGATCGCCAACAATCCAGACGTCATCGCGGCCTATTTGGGCAAAAGCCAGGGGAAGGAGGGTCAGGTTCATGCTTGAGGTACAAGATCTGAACGTGTTTTACGGCTCCATCCACGCGCTGCATGACATCAGCTTTTCCGTGGATCAGGGCGAGATTGTCACATTAATCGGCGCCAACGGCGCGGGCAAGACCACGGTGCTCCATGCCATTTCTCGCCTGATCCCCTTAAAAAGTGGCGAGATCGTTTTTGATGGCAGGGACATCACCCGGGAGGAGGCTTACAAACTAGTGCCTATGGGACTTTCCCAGGTGCCTGAGGGTCGACGGATCTTTGCCCGCATGACCGTGCTGGAAAACCTGGAAATGGGCGCTTATACCCGCTCCAGCAAAGGAGAGCTGCAGGCGGATCTGGACATGGTGTTCCAGCACTTCCCCAGGCTGAAGGAGCGGGTTAAGCAAATTGGGGGCACCCTCTCCGGCGGGGAGCAGCAGATGCTGGCCACCGCCCGCGCCCTGATGAGCCACCCCACCTTGCTGATGATGGATGAGCCCTCCATGGGTCTATCGCCGATTTTGGTGGAAGAGATTTTCAGCATCATCCGAGACATCAGCCGGGAGGGTACCACCATTTTGCTGGTGGAGCAAAACGCCCACATGGCGTTGTCCATCGCCAGTCGGGCCTATGTGCTGGAGACGGGCCGCATCGTGATGGAGGGTAAGGCAGCGGATATGCTAAATGATGAAAAGGTCAAGGAAGCTTATCTGGGCACCTGAGAAAGATTTCCAAAAAGTGGGCAGGCCCACTTTTTTTGTTGCCTGGCATATACTCCCCTAGCACGAGGAGGGGAGAGGATCGCTATGACCGGGGATATTTACGCGGTGAACCATTCCATCACTGGGGAGCGCATGTATCGGGGGCAGGTGGTGCTGACCTATGCCATCCAGTACCCGCAATTTGTTACGTTTTCATCCATGTTGGGGCTGCGCCGCATCAATGGCTATTACAAGCAACAGGCGCGGGAGCTGGCCGATTTGGTGCAGGAGCAGATGTATCGGACCGCGGTGGAGGATTACGTGGGCAGGCAGGAGGAGGGCTTCCCCTTTTCGCCCTATGAGTTGGACCGGCCCTTTACCATGACTTACGGGGAGCGCAACGTGGTAAGCCTGTACCTGGACGACTACCGTTTTACCGGCGGCGCCCATGGCAATACCCTGCGCACCAGCAACACCTGGAATGCCCTGACCGGTCAGAAAATTCCACTTTCCGCCCTGTTCCGCCCGGGGGTGAACTACCAGGAGAGGATCCTGGAGGTGATCCTTCACGAGGTGCAGCGGCGGGCTGAGGAGGAGCCGGGAACCTATGATGAAAACGTGGAAGAACTTGTGGTGGAAAGCTTTCAGGAAAAAAACTTCTACCTAACCCCGGAGGGGATCGTGATCTATTACCAGCAGTATGAAATCGCGCCTTACTCCACGGGGATCCCAACGTTTTTGATACCCTATGGGCTGGTGGGAGCCAGGATCCCGGGCGGTTGAAGGCGCGGCCGCTCCACTGGAAAAAGACTAGGAATCAAAAATTCGCCCCCAAGGCAAAACCCCTGAAAGCAGCCGCCACTGCTTTCGGGGGTTTTGCCTTGCCCTACCGGTTGACTTGGAAGGCAAGGGCTTCATGGGAACACGGAGCGATTACATAGACCAAGCCGGAAAAGCATCACCGGGGGGATAAAATCCCCTTGGCGGGTCTGCCGTCGATGATTCTTTCGGCTGCCCAAACGCAAGCATTGACTCATGATAGCCGGGAAACACAAAAAAATAGGTTTTTTAAAATCAGCAGCAACCTGTGGCAACGCAAAGTTTTTGGCAAACAACCCTGTCATCATGCGGGCGGGGGGGTGCCCTGCCCGCATGGGTACACGTAAACCGTTCATTTATAAGGGAAATCGGACCTGCTGGATACCAACCCCACATTAAAGTTGTATGAATTTGAAAAAATTTTTTATTTAGTGTAACCATTTTGCTAAAAATGTGGTAAAATGGGGAACGGAATATCTCAATGCCTTATAGGCCACAATTTTTTGTTTAATTAGGAGAGTATGGTTGTGTATAAAGCCAGCAAGATCGTGATCAGTGCATTTCTTTGTTGCTCGTTATTGGTTCAGTCCTTTGGAGCAATCCCTCTCCCGGACGGTTTAATCCGCATGGTCACCGCATCCGCGGCGCGGAGCGTGACCGTGAAACAGGCCAAGGACGACGCCCCTGGCGCTTCCGATGCGTCAAGAATTGCGGGCATCGTATGGAATGATGCGAACAAAAATGGAACGATGGACAATGACGAAAAGGTTGTTCCCGGCGTGAAGCTGACTTTGTTCATTCGCGCTTCCGACCTGGAAGAGGAAGGCGAAATCCAAGAGTCGCCGACTCCGGAGGAATCGCCCGCCCCCACGACGGAGCCTACGCCCCAGGCGACGGAGGAACCCACCCACACGCAGGAAGCGACGTATACACCTACGCATGTGCCCACGCATACGCCCACCCACGCGCCTGAGCCCACCATCGCGCAGGCGAAAAAGGATGCGGAGAGCCAAACCGACAGCCATGACACCATTGAGATCATTGATGGGGTGCCGCCGCTGAGCGATGGATACGTTGCCCTGGCGGGCACATCCTCCGGCCAGAATGGTTGGTTTGTGTTCCAGGGGCTGCAACCGGGCAAATATGCGCTGTGGGCGGATCTGGCGAGCAATCAGCGCCTCACCGTGATGAAATCGGGCCAGTCCGTATTCGACCCGGACAGTTTTCGCACCAGCCCCTTTATGCTGGAAGGAGAAGCCTCCCAGCTGGACAATAAAAACCTGGGCGTCCTGGATGAGGCGCAAGAAGCCGCCGCGGCGGATGGCCAGGCGCTTTCGGATGGGGACACAGATGCCGACGCCGAGGAAACGGATCGCAGCGGGGCCGATGTCGACGCCGACGCCGACGCCGACGAGAACCAGGATGACGGCCTACTGGAAGAAGAGGGCATGGGCGCCATGATGATGGGGACGCTTGGCGCGCCCCTCATCCAGATGATTGAGGGCTCCTTCCTGACTTTGGAGGAGTATCTTACCCTGCAAAGCAATGAGCAGCAGACTTTTGAATACCTGCGCTCTGTGTTTGGCGCGCAGGCCGATCTGTCCCAGGTGACGCTGGAACAGGCGCAATCCGTTACCGCCTTTAACCCTGCGGAAGCGGGCGTGACGGACATGCGCTCCACCGGATACCTGGCGCGCATGGGAGGGCTGACCAGCATCAACCTTTCGGGCCAGCCCATTGGCGGATTTGCTGTAGATGCCGGCAGCTTTCAAAACCTGACCAGCCTGAATGTGAGCCGATGCGGCATTTCCTTGAGTATCCCCGCCGGGGGGCTGCCCAATCTGAGCGCGTTGAATGTGGATGGCGCCAGCAGCGTGACGTTCCAAGCGGGCGCGCAGCTGGGCGGCATCGCCGCCTTAACCCTGGGTGGCGTTGGCAGCCTGCACGTTGGCGAGGGCGCGCTGCAAAACCTGACCGCCTTGATGCTGAAGGGCAGCATGGGCACGGTGTCTTTTGCCTCGGGCGCTTTGCCTGCCATGACCTTGCTGGATATGGCGGGGGCCAACATTGCCACCCTGCGGATGGAGGATGGTTCCAGCGAGAGCCACTCCGTTGGTAACGCTTTGCCAAACGCCAACAGCATGAAGCTCGGCGGTATCGGCAGTTGGTATGTGGGCGCGTATGCGCTGCCCAATGTTACGGCTTTGAATTTGTCCGGGCTGGCAGCCACTAGCATTGAGTTTGGCAACAACGCGCTTTCCTCATGCGCAACGCTGACGCTTAGCAATGCAGCGCTTACAACGCTGCGCTTTGGCAGCAATGCCTGCAACGCCGTGACCAAGCTGGTGCTGAACACCACCACCAGCTCCTCATTGCAGAGCCTAAGCATTGGCAGCGGCTCCCTCCAGGGGATCACCAACAACAATGACAACACCAACGGCCTGAACCTGAGCAACAACACCAACTTGACCCAGCTCTCCCTGGGCAGTGGGGCGCTAAGCAACCTGACCAAGCTGACCATTAACAATACCGGCCTGAACGGCTTTGATTTCTTGGACGCCGGTGCGCTGCCCTCCTGCCTAACGCTTAACGCGCAGAAGCTTTCGGCCACATCCATCACCATACCTGGCGGCCGCCTGGAGGCGTTGAAGACGTTGGATCTGGGAAACGCCCCCAAGCTTGAAACGCTGACCTTTGCCAGCGATTCCGTTCCCGTGATGACCATGTTGTACCTGACGGGCATCACCACCTTGACCAAGATGGTGGTGGGTGACCGTGCCATGAAGGAATACACCTCCTTTAACCTTTCCGTACTCCCATCCAAAGTGCATACGGTGCTGGTCGGCGACGAGTCGCTGAACATGGCCACCACATTTAACGTTGGCGCGTATGTGGAGACCCTTGCCATCGGCAGAAATTCACTGGGCACATGTAACGCCATCAGCGGGATCAACTCAGCGGGCCATCCGCTAAGGAGCCTGGCCGTGGGCAGCGGCTCGTTTTCCGCCGCCACCCATACCACGCTGAACCTGTCCCGTTGCGCGGAACTTACCGGCGATCACTTATCCATCGGCACCGGCGCTTTTCCCAACGTCAAAACGCTGACGCTGGACAGTTCCGGAATTACGGATCTATCGTTTTTAACCTCCGGCGCGCTGGCTGGCGTTGCTACACTGAACTGGAAAAACATGACCAGCAGTGAGCTGAACATTCCCGCGGGCGTGTTGCCCAATGTGGTCTCCATGTTCCTGATGGGCTCCAAGGACGTAGCTAAGATCAACTGCGGCAAAGACGCAATGGGTTTGCTGACCACGCTGAGCGTGCAGGGGCTGACCGGGGACAGCCTGACCATTTCCGGTGAGGGCTTTGCTAACGTGACCAAGCTGGACGTGACCAATGGCACGGGGCTGACTACCATCACCATTGAGAACGGCGGGCTGCCCCAGCTGAACACCTTTATCAGCACCAACGCCACAGGCATCACCACGCTGGTGCTTGGCAATGATGCTCTGAACACCAGCACTACGCTGAGCCTGTCCGGGCTGCCCGCCCTGGCCGATTTGCAGATTGGCAGCGGCGCGTTGGCGGCGCTTACCTCCCTGACGCTGACAAACAGCGGCCTCACCGCGTTGACGCTGGAGGAAGACGCGTTGCCGGAGCTGACCAAATTGATCCTGGGCAGCGGCGCAGCAGGCAGTTCAAAGCTCAAATCGTTGACCATTGGCGACAACAGCCTCAACAAGCTTACTACGCTGACCTTCAGCAACGCTGTGGGTGCGCCGCTGGAGACGCTGATCGTGGGCAAGAACGCGCTGAGCGGCCTCACCACGCTGACTTTGACCAACAACGCGCTATCCGTCTTCAAGGCAGACGCGGGCTCGCTAAGCGCGCTTACCACGCTTACGATCACAGGCACGAAGATGATGGACATGAACTTCCTGGCCACGGGCGGCATGCAGCAGCTGCAAAAGCTGTACATGCGAAGCCTGCCCGCCACCGAGCTGACCGTACCCAGCAATACGCTGCAAAATTGCATCGCTTTGGATATGGCCAAGAACCTGGAGCTGAGGTCCCTGACCTTTGAGGATAATACCTGTCCCTTATTGCCCGGCGGCGGCTTTGACCTTTGGGACTGCGACGCGCTGGCCACGCTGATCGTTGGCGATAACTGCCTTAATTCCTACAATTGCTGGCATCCGGCCGAAGGCTGGCTGCCGGTAAAGACGATGATTGTGGGCAACAACTCCCTGAATTCTGCGGCGCGCTTCGGCTTCAGTGACGTGATGGAGACCGTGAAAATAGGTGATAACTCCTTTGGCAAAATCTCCTCGCTGATCTTCCAGCCCGGCATATCAAACGGCATCAAGGTCATCCCGCCGCTGCGCAGCTTGGTGGTCGGCGAGAACTCCTTTGGGGGCACAGCCTCCACCATTAACCTGACCGACTACAAGCAGCTCCAGGAGCTGTCCGTGGGCAACGGATCGTTTGCCAAGGCCGTCACGCTGACCCTCACAGGTAGCGGCCTGGAGGAACTGACGCTGGAAAAGGACATGCTGCCCGCATTGAAAACGCTGACCCTGGGCAGCACCGCGCCGGGCAGTTCCCGCTTGGAGAAGCTCATCATCGGTGCGGAAGCTCTGCCCAACCTGACCGCGCTGGCCTTCTGTACCAGTAGCCCCGTGGGAGGCCCCCTGAAGAGCCTGACCGTGGGCGACGGCGCGCTGAAAAGCCTGGGCACCCTTTCCCTACCTAACAACAAGAGCATCGAGACATTGCAGTTTGGCATGGACGCGCTGGGCAACGTTACCGTCATGGACATAAGCGGCGCTGCCGCGGGCTTGATTTCTTTTGGCCAGGGCAGCGCGCCCAAGCTGACCAATCTCAAGGCAAGCAACGCGCATATCGGCAAGCTAGCCTTTGGCAAGGACAGCTGCGCCGCCTACACCGGCGCAACCGGAGCGTTGCTGGCCGGCGCGGCAAGCCTGCGAGAGTTTGAAGCGGAAGACGGCGCGCTGAAGTCGCTGACCGCTCTGGCCACCTTGCCCGGCAATCAGCTGACCCGCTTTTTCACCAAGGGCAGCGCGCTGGCCAAGGTGCCCGTACTGAACTTGGGCGTGCAGCCCAGCCTCACTCAATGGGAAGCGGACCTGGTGGGGATGGCCGGGCTGAAGGAGCTGTACTTAGACGGCACAGCCCTCACGGATGTGGACATTGCGGATGGTTCGCTGCAAAACACCTTGAAATTGGCGCTGCCCACCGCCACACTAATGACCCTGCGCTTTGGCGCGGGCAGCCTGCCCCTGTATGCGGGCAACGGCGGCGAGAGCGGCAAGGCGTTGCTGCTGGACAACATGCCGGAGCTGGAATCGCTGGTATTTGGCGCGGGCAGCCTGCCGTTGCCCACGGCGCTGAGCGTTTGCTTTGGCCCGAAGCTGAAGCTGTTCCAAGTGGACAGTGGCGCGCTGGGCGGCCTTGCCAGCCTGCAACTCACCGACAATCCCCAGATGGAAGACATCAACGTCGCTTCCGGTGCGCTGGCAAACCTGGGCAGTCTGGACATCAGCCATTCCGGGGTACGCGCGCTGGAGTTGGGCGATGGCAGATACGGCAAGCTGACCCAGCTGCGCGCTGAAAACATGGACGCTTTCTGCGTCGAAAGTGGCGTGTTTACCATTCAAAACGGCGAACTGCCTAAGCTGCAAAGCCTGTGGATTAAGGGGCAGAAGGCCATGACCACCCTGGACATAAAGGCGGGCACAGCTGCAAGCCCCACCTTGCCCGAGCTGACGGAGCTGAGCGTCGCGCCGCTGTCGTCGGCCTACATGGCCGGGTATGAGGGCACCAGCCTCAGCGACATCAAATTTCACGCCTATACCATGCCCAAAATCCAGGGCATTGAGCTTCACAATACGTCCATCCACAAGATTGTGCTGGAAGCCAACGCGATGCCGGGCCTGAAAATGTTCTACCCCGAGGCAGGCACCGTGTTCACCGAGATTCAGACGGGAGAGGGCGCTGCCCCCGATTTGTACCGTTTCCAGAAGGACAACGGGCAGCTGGTGAGCCTGAGCATCGGCGACGGTTCCAGCCTGAACCTTGGCAACCCGGTACCCGCAGCGCTCAGCGCGGCGGCGGGCGGCGACTATGATCCGCTGGGCGGCCTGGATCAAGCGACATTTCAGTCCCTGCGCCTGGGCGCGGGCCTGCGGTCCGGCCCGTACCTGACCCAGATCGACCTGACGGATTTCACGGTCTTCACCACCTTGGACCTGGCCGCCGGTTGCCAGTTGCCGGATCTGGAAAAGCTGATCATAACCGGCGCTCAGCTGGGCAGCTTCCCCTCCCTGGACAGCGTCAGCCTGCCCAAGCTTCAATGGTTGCATCTGTTCCAAAATCCCCTCACAGGGGCGTTTGCGCAAAAGAATCTTCCCGCCTCCCTGCAGGAACTGCGGCTGAACCAGACGGACATTTCCGTGCTGGATCTGTCGGGCAGCGCTATGCCCAACCTGGAGGCATTGGTGGCCGACCATTGCCCCAACCTGCTTAGCGTTACCATCAACACCCCAGCCCCAGGCTCCTTTGGCCGCAAGAAGATGGACGTGTTTAGGTTCTCCAATTCCCCGGCGCTGACCAGCATGAAGTTGGACGCGGCCACCATCAGCAACCTGATGGACGGCATGCAGGGCGATGGCCGCAGCATCATCGAGCTGTATAATACGCGCTTGGGGTACGCGGATCTTTTGCCCCTGGTGCATCCGCAAAACGCGGGCTCCAACGTCACCATCCGCCTGCCCGACGATTTCCTGGAGGCGCTGCAAAACGGCCAAGTGCCGGACAATACCACCCAGGACGCCCAGGTAGCCATGTTGTATTCCCAGGCCACCTACAACAGCGGCTCCGGCGATGCGCCCCTGGCAGCCAGCGCCCTGGCGGACAACCTGTACCCGGTGTACCGCGTTCAACCCGAAATCTTCTTCCCCGGTATGGTGAACGGCCAGCAGGGCCCCAACAACAGCATGGCGGGCACCTTCCAAGCAGACCAGACCGCGGGCGGCCTGGATGAGTACTTGGCCTCTTTGCCTGAAAGCCAGGCCCAGGGTTTGCGCGCGCTGCTGGCAGGCGGATTCCCCGGCAGCACACTGGGCTTGAGCGCCAACGACGCCGCCTGTGCCACCGCCGAGGCCATTGCCGCTTTCCTGAACGAGAACCTGGACCCCGCGCTTCGCGTGGCTTCCAACTATAACTACGACAAGCCTGGCGAGAACCGCGTGTCGGGCCTCAGCTATGCCCAGGAGCCGGATCCCCTAACCAACCCGGAGGGCTACAAGCTCTACGCCGCGGTCATGCAGTTGCTGGAGCAAGCGCGCTTTGCCGCCGCCATGCCGGTGGATTCCAGCCCCGCCTCCCTCACCGGCGAGGTCAGCCAGGCGCTGACCCCCGATCCCGATGACGCCAAGGTGGCCACCATCATCGTCCAGGTAAACCAGCACAACATCAACGGCCGGTATGTGATCACCGATTACTCCAGCAACATTACCGCCTTCCAGAAGCAGACGGCTGCCGGCTGGGACGCCATTGCCACGCCGCTGAGCTACCAAGGCGACATCAATGATGTGCTGCGGCTTACCATTGACAACACGGACAAAACCGCGCCCATTACCTTGGGCCTGAAAGCGGTAAATACCCTGGGACAGGGCGACTACTACGACGTGACTGGCGTGGATAACGGCGATTATCAAAACGACCAGTACAAGTCGGATTACATTGCCCTGCGGGGCGTCACCACCACCGATTATGAGACCCCCATGGTGCTGCGCGCCGCCGAGGCCGTGGTTACCGTCAGCTACAAGTGGCTGGGCCAGGAAGGGCCCATTCGGGACTCGGACATCGTGCGCTTTGCGGGCATGAAACCCGGCGATAAGGTGTACACCAACGGTTCCGGCGCGTCCAGCGTGTCCGCCCCCGCCATCAGCGGGTTTGTGAGTCCCACGCCGAACTGCGGCGAGTCCCTCACCATCACCGGTGATGGCGATGAGATCATCTTTTACTATCGCAAGCCCATCACCATCACCGCCGCGTCCGACGCCATGGTGTACAACGGCCAAACCCAGACCCTGACGGGTATCCTCACCAATTTGGAGGGCGATACCCTCACCGGCCTAACCGCCTCCGGCTCCGGCAAAAATGTGGGCCAGTACGACGTGACCGTTAGCGGTACCCCAGGGCTGGAAAGCGGTAAGAATTTTGCCGAGCTGTATCAGTCCACCATCACCAAGGGAACGCTGACCATCACCCCAGCCCCCCTCTCCCTGGAGGCCGCTTCCGGCCGCTTCGAGTATGACGGAACAGAACATAGCGTGGAGGGCTATCAGGTGATCGGCAACGGGCTGCTGGGCAACGACAAGCTCAGCGTCACCCTGGCCGGTAACAGGCGCGCCGACGCGGGAGACAGCGAAACCAGCATTCAGAGCGTGGCCATTACTGGCGATGACGGCGATGCCAGCGGAAATTACGCGGTGACCTCCACCGCCAAGGGCATGCTGAGCGTGGTACCGCGTGCGCTGAGCGTGGTACCCCAGACGCTCTCCTTCCCCTATAACGGCATGCAGCAGAGCGTATCCTATACCCAAAGCGGGCTGCTGCCGGGCCATACCTTGCGGGTCACACTGTCCGGAGAGTCCCGCACGGTGGCGGGCAGCAACAACGTGAGCGTTACAGCCGTCCAGGTGGTGGGCGCCCAGGACGTCACCGCCAACTACGCCATTGCCACTGGAGCGGGTGAGATCACCATTGATCCGGCGGCCATTACCGTGAAGGCGGGCAATGAGAGCTACCTGTTCAGCGGGGAGCCGCGTACCGTTACCAGCTTCGAGGTTCTAGGCGATCTGGCCTCCACCGATATGGTGGACAGCGTGCAGCTGCTCAACAACAGCCGTGTGGAGGAAGGGGAACAGACCGTTGATGTGGGAACTGTGAGCATCACCAACGGCTCCGATGACGTATCGGACTGCTACACCATTACGCCCGTGCCCGGTAAGATCACGGTGGCCGTGTATGACACCCAGGTACTCATCACCGCCAAGGACGTGACCCTACGCTATGACGGCCAGAGCCATCAGGGCACCGAATATATGGTAACCGGTCTGCAAAACGGCGATAGGCTCCAGAGTGTGGAGATCCGTGGCGAGGGCACGGACGTGGGCAGCTATGACCTGATCCCCTCCGGCGCGGTGATTGTGGACGCACAGAACAGGGAGGTTAAGGCCTACACCAAGATCACCTATGTGAAGGGCAGCCTGACCATTACCCAGCGCCCCGCAACCATCGCGGTGAACAGCCTGAGCGTCCCCTATGACGGCCAGGAGCACACCGCGGACGTCAAGATCAGCGGGCTGCTGGATACCGACCGGGCCAATGTGACCCTGCTGGGCGCAACCCGTAAGGAACAGGGCAAGAACGACGTTACCTTTGACGCTTCCAAGCCGCCAATAATCATGGCCGGCGGCAAGAACGTGACCAAGAACTACAGCCTCACACTGACCCCGGGCACGATTACTGTTACCGCCAAGGGAGGGATCCTTCGCATCACCGCCCGAAACGTGAACGCCACTTACGATGGCCTGAAGCACAGCGCAGACGGCTTTGATGTGACCGGGTTGTTGGAGGGCGACCGTGTGGACAGCGTGACCATCTCCGGTGAGAGCGTGAACGCGGGCACATACGACCTGATCCCCTCCGGCGCAAAAATTGTGGACGGAAGCGGGAAAGAAGTCACCGCGGGCTACCAGAGGATCGATTATGGAAACGGCAAGCTCATCATTGCCAAACGGTCGCTCAGCGTCAGCGCCGAGTTCAAATCCTTCCCCTTTGACAATCAGCCCCATAAGGTGGGCTATACCGTCGCGGGCGAGCTTCTCAAAGGAGATACCGTCGTCCAGGTGATCCTGACCGGCAATGCCAGAACCCAGCTGGGCTCCAATGACGTGCTGGTGGGCAAGGTGAGCGTGGATCGCAATGGGACGGACGTATCGGGCAACTACGAGGTTAGCAAAAAGAACGGTAGCATCCAGATCACGCCCAGAAACGACCTCAGCTACCGGGTGGAGTACTATTACGCGGGCGTGTTGGACAACGCTGCCACCGTCAACCGTACCAGCCAGACCCTGGGGGCGACGGTGAGCGGTTATACCGATAAACCCAAGGCCGGCTACGGATTTAGCCGCGTGCAATATGGGACGGACTACAGCGCATCCTCCCTGATCATCGGTCTGAACGAAGCAAACAATGTGATCCGCGTGTATTATGAGCAGTCCAGCGGTGTTGCGTATACGGTGGAGCATCATTACCAAAATGCCAAGGCCGACGGGTATGAACTGGGCAATGTGGACACGGTGGGCGGAATGAAAGCCGGCGACGTGGTGAGCGACGTAAGCCAGCGAATCCAGTCCGCGACGCTGCCAGGCTTTGTGCTGGGGAGCAGGGAGGGCCTGCCCCTGACGCTCACAGCCGATTCGGCCCAAAATGTGATCCGCGTGTACTACAAACGTGTCCAGAATGTGGAATACCGCGTGGAGTACTATTACAATGCCCAATTGGATCAGGCTGCCACCCAGCGTTATACCGGCCGCCTCTATGGGGAAGTGATCCGCAAATATGACGATAAAGTCAAGCCCGGCTATCGGCTACACGGCGTGGAGACGCTGCCCTTTACCCTGACCATGCAAAAAGATCTCAACGTGATCCGCGTGTACTACGACCTGATCGGCGGCGGTGAGTTGGGCGATACCATCGTGGACACCTCCATTCCGCTGAGCGCGGGCACCGGGAGCCTGAACACGGGCGACGCTATCGAATAACGTACATCACAGCAGGGGGTCATCTTTGGGTGCAAGAGAGGAGAATACCATGAAACAATGGATCGCGTGCGTGCTTTGCCTGGCGCTGCTGTGCGCCTGCCTGCCGTCGGGCGCGGAGTGCGCCATGGATGCGCTGACGATCGGCTCGCCCACTCAGTTTAGCGGGGATTTTTTCACCGACATGTGGGGCAACAACACTGCCGATATGGACGTACGGGCCCTGGTGCACGGGTACTCCACCGTGGCCTTCAACGGGGAGGGCCATTACCAGGTGGACATGAACGTGAGCAAGGATGTCCAGCTGACGGACGACAGGCAGGGCAACCGCACCTATACCTTTACCCTAAACGACGCGCTGACCTATTGCGACGGCAGCAAGCTGACAGCGAAGGATTATGTGTTTTCCGTGCTGCTGCTGGCGGATCCCAGAATGACGGATTTGGGTGGCGTGCCCGGTGCGATGGCGCACCTGACGGGGTTTGGAGACTATGTGAAAGACGTGAGGGCGGGGAAAGACAAGGCTTGTTTTAGCGGCGTGCGGATGCTTTCGGAGTACCAGTTTAGCGTCACCATCTCCAAGCAGTTTTTGCCGTATTATTACGAGCTGGTGCTGGCCAATGTGCAGCCCTATCCCATGCAGGTGATCGCCCCGGGTTGCGATGTGGGGGATGACGGCCAGGGCGCCTATCTGACCGGTCCGTTCAGCGCCGAACTGCTCCAAAAGACGGTTTTGGATCCCGATACCGGCTATCGCTTTTTTCCCAGCGTCACCAGCGGCCCCTATGTGCTGACGTCCTATGACCGAGAGGCGCATGTGGCCCGGCTGGAGCTGAACCCCCACTATATGGGCAATTTCGAGGGACAAAAGCCCGAAATTCAAAAGCTGACCATCCAGATGGTGAGACAGGCGGACATGATGCAGCGTCTGGTATCTGGCGAAGTGGACCTGATTAACAAGGTCTCTGCGGGCGATCAGATCAACCGGGGATTGGAAGCCATGAGAGAGGGGAAGCTGAGCTCCAGCAACTACCTGCGTACCGGCCTGAGTTTTCTGGCCTTTGCCTGCGAGGGCGGCCTTACCCAGTCTGTGAACATCCGCAGGGCCATTGCCCTGTGCGTGGACGAGCAAGGGCTGGTGGATCAGTTCCTCAAGGGATACGGACTGGTCAGCTACGGTTATTACGGCAATGGGCAGTGGATGGCTGCCGATATGGGGGATGACCTACTGCAGCTGGCCCAATGCGCCATCAACACCAATGCCACCGTGGGCCTGTTGGAAAAAGAAGGCTGGACGCTGCGGGAGGATGGCACGCCCTATGATGATGAACTGGGCGGCGTGCGCTTCCGCAAGGCGGCGGATGGTTCGCTGGAAAAACTGGCCATCCGGCTGGCAGTGCCGGATAATTCCGACGCGGGGAAATGCCTAGCCAAGATGCTTGAAACCAATATGAGTGAGGTAGGCTTTGCGCTTAGCGTGACAGAGCTGCCCTACGCGCAGCTGCTGAAACACTACTATCGCCAGGTCCAGCGTGGCTATGACATGTTTTTTGCCGCCACCAACTTCAACATGGTGTTTGATCCATATGATTCCTTTTCCACCGAGGAAGCCTACCAGGGCGTGTTTAACACCACGGGCATCCAGGACGAGAAGCTGATGAAGCTGGCCGATCAGATGCGCAAAACCGCGCCCGACGATCAGGACGGCTACCGGGAGAAATGGTTGAAATTTCAGAAGCGTTTCGTAGAAGTGTTGCCCATGGCGCCGCTGTATTCCAACGTGTACTTTGATTTCTTCCGCCCCGACTTGCAGAATTACAGGCCCAACGCCCACTGCAACTTCGCCAGCGCGCTGTTGTATGCCTACCTGGGTGAGCCGCGGCCCGAAACGGACGCGGAAGGGAAGAATACTTCGGCCGGAACGATGCGGGACGGTGCGGATGAGCCCGGTGACGGAGAAGCGTTTGAACTGATGGACTAGCATTGATGACAGGCAAGGGCGACGCGAAAAGCGTTGCCCTTTTCATTGCGGTGCGTACCCGTGGGCATTGCTGGTTGGGCATCTTCCATAGCAGCCTGTCTTTCCGCGCGTAGATATTCGCCATCCGGCGGGAAGCCCTGGCCGGAGGGCATAAAACGCTTGCATCCCTTTTACACCTATGGTAGACTGAATTTTGTACGAAATCCAGTCTGTAGTTGCGGCAGGGCGCGTTTGCGCCGGCCCAGAGGAGCGGCGATATGCCCAATTTTTCTTTGCCTGATACGGTTTTTGGTAGTGCGGTGGCCCAGTATGCCACCCCCTTTCACCTCTACGATGAAAAGGGTATCCGAAAGACGGCCCAAAGACTGCAAAAAGCCTTTGCTTGGGCCCCTTCCTTCCAGGAATACTTCGCGGTGAAGGCCCTGCCTACCCCCGCCATTTTGCGCATCCTGACGCAGGAAGGTTGCGGGCTGGACTGCGCCAGCTACACCGAGCTGCTGCTGGCCCAGGCGGTGGGATGCGTGGGCGAGGGCATCATGTTCAGCGCCAACGACGTGCCGCCTCAGGAGTTTGCCCTGGCCCGGAAGCTGGGCGCTACCGTCAACCTGGACGACATCAGCCACATCCAGCCATTGCGGCAAAACGGTGGCATCCCCGAGACGATTTGCCTGCGCTACAACCCCGGCGGGGAGGCTGCCCAGGGCAACGCCATTATGGGCGACCCCATCGACGCCAAGTATGGCATGACCCGGCCGCAGCTTTCCCAGGCGCTGGAAATCCTTAAGGAGCTGGGCTTGAAGCGTTTTGGCCTGCACGCCTTTTTAAGCAGCAATACCACCGACGCCACCTACTACCCGGCCCTGGCCCGCCTGTTGATGGAGACTGGCCGGGAGATGATGGGGGAGACCGGCCTGCCGCTGGCCTTTATCAACCTGTCCGGGGGCATTGGCATTCCTTATGAGCCGGGAGAGCCGGAGGCGGACCTGGCCGCTATCGGGCAGGGGGTGGAGCGGGCCTACCGGGAGATTTTGCTGGACAACGGAATCCAAGGTGTGGGCATCAAGACCGAGTTGGGCCGCTACATGACCGGCTCCCATGGTTGGCTGGTCACCCACATCACCCACCAGAAGAACATCCATAAGCGCTACCTGGGCCTGGACGCCTCCGCCTGCGATTTGATGCGCCCCGCCATGTACGGGGCCTACCACCATATTACGCTGCCCGGCAAGGAGCATTTGCCCCATGATTGCAAGGTAGACGTCACCGGCAGCCTGTGCGAGAATAATGACAAGTTTGCCATTGACCGGATGCTGCCGGAGGCAGCCATTGGCGATGTGTTGGTAATCCATGATACCGGGGCCCACGGGCTATCCATGGGGTACAACTACAATGGAAAGCTGCGTTGCAAGGAAGTGCTGTACCGCCTGGACGGCGGCTTTCAGATGATCCGCCGGGGGGAAAGCGCCCAAGACTACTTCGCCACCCTGGACGGAGACGAGGCGTATGCCAAGCTGATGCAAGGTGTCAAGGACGCGGAAATGGACGCGTAGGGCTGGCGGGTCACAGCCGAAAGAAAAGACTGCTCACCATGAGCGGTCTTTTTCTGCCTTTGCGTGCGTGGGGCCTTGCTCAGGGTCGGGATTGCGAAAGGAGTGGTAAACCACATAGGTGGCAAGCACATAGGCCGCATAACCCAGGGAGATCAGCAGCCCATGGAGATCCGTTACCAAGAAGATGCGGCGCAGCAGCAGCGGCAGGTTGAGCAGATCCCAGGAGTTGACCCGGGCAAAACGCCCCAGATAGATGCCATAGCCGCCGGCCAGGCAGACGCCCACCACGGCCGCCCAGGCCCAAAACCCGCCGACCCAGCCGCGGATCTGCCGGTGCATGATCTGCAAGGAGCAGGCCCCCAGCATTGTGCCCAGAAAAAGACCCACGCCAAGCTGCATCAGCACCAGCCACAGATACCAATCCCGGGTCAATGTCCAGCCTTGGGCCAGCAGGGGAAGCTGGGTGATGTGGATGAGGTCAGTGACCAGATAGGGAGCGTTCGGAAAGAAAAGCAGCCACAACACTCCCAGCGTGACGCGCAGCAATGTGGAGCGGCACTTGGAAAAAAGCACGGCGAAAACCAGCGGGAGGGCCGCCAAGAAGACGTTCCATACCAGCAGATGATGGATATATAACGGGTAACGCTGGGTGACCGGAATGCTGACCGCCATATAAAGGACGATGCACAGGGCGCTGGCCCAGAGGGAACGTTTGGTCATGGGTGGTTTCCTCCTAGAAGATCAAGTTGGCGGCCCCAAAAAGAAAAGTGGGCCGAAGCCCACTGAAAGGAAGCCGCATGTGTTGTTTAGGGAACGATAGGCTTGAGCGTGGGAGAGGGGGTGGCCGTAGGCTTTGGCTTGAGGGCCTCCTCCAGCTTCTTGGTGAGGTCATCCACCTTGGTTTTCAGTTCCGTTTCCACCGCGGCGGCGGCGTCCTTCGCGGATTTCAGCTCGGCGGCGGCAGCGGTAGAGGCGGCTTTCAGATCCTCTTCCGCCTTGGTTTTGAAGGCGTCAAACTCCGTTTGCAGGCTGTTGCGCAGGGTTTCCACGTCCGTTTTGGCGGTGTTGGCGGCCTCCAGGTCAGCGGCAGAGGCGGCGATGGTGGCCTCGTGCC
>JAVBSI010000057.1:0-9752 GCA_031556815.1 Eubacteriales bacterium
ATCCTTCCTCGCACATCGGGAAAAAAAAGCCACAAATTCATCCCCAAAAAGGCTACATAGTCGCAGTCAAAAAGGGAGCCAGCACCACAACCCGGAATGCTGTCTCCCTTTTTGACTCGCAATGGAACAAAGTCGAATTAGTCTCCCATGGAGATGCCCATATCCCGCGCGGAAAGCACCACAGGGTCGTCCATGGGTACCGGTTTGGGCACACCGGCGATTTCCTCCAGCTTGTTATGGATGATCTTGTTGCCGCTTAGGGCCACCGTCACGCCAAACACGCCATCGCGGATCAACTCGGCGGCATGAACGCCAAACTGAGTGGACAGTACCCGGTCATAGGCGCTGGGGCTTCCGCCACGCTGGATATGCCCCGGCACCACACTGCGGGCCTCCACACCCACCAATTCTTGAATCTGGGCCGCAACGCGCTTGCTGATGCAATCGTAAGGCAAGCCGGCCCGATATGCTTCCCGTTCCTTTTTTTTCATTTTTGCCTCATCCAGGCTCATGGCGCCTTCCGCTACCGCCAGGATGGAGAAAGGTTTCTTGCCTTTGGCTCGATCCTCCACCACTTTGGCCACTTTTTGAATATCATAGGGGATTTCAGGCAATAAAATCACATCCGCGCCGCCGGCCAAGCCGGCATATAATGTCAGCCAGCCTGCCTTATTCCCCATGATCTCGATGACCATGCAGCGGCCGTGACTGGTGGCTGTTGTGTGAATGCGATCAACGACATCCGTGGCGATATCCACGGCAGTATGAAAGCCAAAGGTGAAATCCGTGCCATAGATATCATTGTCGATGGTTTTGGGCAAGCCGATGATATGCAAGCCCTCCTGGCTAAGCAGGTTAGCGGTTTTGTGCGTTCCATTTCCCCCCAGCGTCACCAAGCAGTCCAATTTTAGGTCTTTATAGGTCTTTTTCATGGCGGCCACTTTGTCCACACCGCCCTCGTCGATCACGCGCATGGTACGGAAGGGCTGGCGGCTGGTACCTAAAATGGTGCCTCCCAGCGTCAGGATCCCGGAAAATTGCTGCACGCTCATCTCCTGCGCTTCTCCCGCGATGAGGCCGCCAAATCCATTTCGAACACCTACGATCTCCGTGTCAAACAGCTGATAAGCTGCCCGGGCCACACCCCGGATGGCAGCATTCAGGCCTGGGCAATCACCGCCGCTGGTTAAGATACCGATACGTCTTTTCATCAGACTACCTCCCTGCAAAATGGAAGATCACTCTTTTTCACCCGGTGCAATCGCGCACGTTACCCACGGCTTCCATATCTTGGCAAGAAAAAGGCTCAAAGCATATCCGGTTCCTTAAGATGAGCGCAAATCGCCTGAAAGCTCTCTTGGCTGATGTCATGCTCGATCTTGCATGCATCCTGGCGGGCCACCGCCTCAGATACGCCAAAGGATTCCAAAAAACTTGTCAATACCCGATGGCGGTGATAGACCTTACGGGCAATGGCTTCGCCGGGCACAGTTAGAAAGATGTAGTTTTCATCATCCATGGTGATGTAGCCGTTTTCCCTCAAATGCTTCATGGCTACGCTCACCGAAGGCTTGGTGACGGATAGCGCCGCTGCGATGTCCACCGAGCGTACATACCCTTTTTGCTCCCGCAGCATCATAATACGCTCCAGGTAATCTTCCGCGGATTCATGAATATTCATGGCTGTCCTCCGTTCCTATGCCTTTTTCTCATAATAGCACATCGCAACCTAGATTTCAATCTGCCAAACCTTTGACTTTGTTGATACAGAATCAATATGATATTCTGTTGACATTCGAAGTTAGTTATGATAAACTTCCATCGGGTCTGTTCGAACCATGCCAGCAAGTCATTCCTGGATTCGATGAACAGGCGGGGAGAGGGGGATTCAATGGTGCCATTAAGCCTATCAAATATTGGGGATGTGAATGTCATCCGCAAGATCGTGGGAAAGGATGATGTCCGCCAGCACCTAGCCGAGCTTGGGTTCGTGGTGGGTGCGCAGGTAACGGTGGTTAATAAGATGGGTGAAAACATGATCCTCTCCGTGATGGAAAGCCGCATTGCTCTGGACAGCACCATGTTGTCTCGCATTATGGTATGACCCAATGAACCAAAAGCCACAGGGAGAAAGGAAGAAGCAGATGAAAACATTACGAGACGTTCAGATTGGCACCTCCGCCACGGTGGTCAAACTGCACGGAGGGGGCGCCATCCGGCGCAGGATCATGGACATGGGAATTACCAAGGGAACGGTAGTCACCGTGCGCAAGGTAGCGCCTCTGGGCGATCCCATGGAACTGTCCGTTCGCGGGTACGAGCTTTCCATCCGCAAGGCCGATGCGGAGACCATTGAAGTGCAATGATTTTTTCTTTACTCTATTGTTAGCCCCAACTAATTTACGTTGGCAAAGTATGTGCGAAGAGGAGGATGCGTATTCATGGGAATCAAGATCGCCCTTGCCGGCAACCCCAACTCCGGCAAAACCACGATGTTCAATGATTTGACAGGCAGCGCCCAATACGTTGGAAACTGGCCAGGAGTTACCATTGAAAAGAAGGAAGGCAAACTAAAAGGCGTGCCGGATGCCATTATCCAGGATCTGCCTGGCATTTACAGCCTGTCTCCCTACACCCCTGAGGAAGTCATCACACGAAGCTATCTGGTAAACGAAAAGCCGGATGCCATTATCAACATCGTAGATGCCAGCAACATTGAACGCAACCTATATTTGACCACCCAACTGGCGGAGCTGGGCATACCCATGGTGATTGCGCTGAACATGATCGACGTCACCCGTCGTAACGGCGATGTGATCCAGTTACAAAAGCTGGCGGAATCGCTACATTGTCAGGTGATAGAGACCTCTGCGCTGAAAGGCATTGGCTCCCAGGAGGTCGTTAAAAAGGCTATTGAAGTGGCAACTGCAAACAAGCCTTTTGAGCCTCCCCATGTGTTTGCGGGAAGCGTAGAGCATGCCCTGGCGCATATCGAGGATTTGATCTCTCATACCGAGTTTACCCAGGAGGGCGCCTCCCAGCACCATCATCACGCAGATGGCGCGATGCACGAAGGTGCGATCGTGGAACTCAACCTGTCTCGCTGGTATGCCATCAAGCTCTTTGAACGGGATGAAAAGGCGGCGCAAGCCCTGCAGCTGCCGGCAAACATCCGCAAGAGCATCGAGGATACCATCCATGCATGCGAGCAGGAAATGGATGATGACGCGGAATCCATCATCACCAACCAACGCTATGCCTACATCCAGCAGCTCATCTCCACCTGTGTCAAGCATGGCCGTCCCAAAGGCTCGTTGACCCTGTCCGATCGGATCGACAAAATCGTCACCAACCGCGTGCTGGGCCTGCCTATCTTTGCCCTGGTCATGTTTTTGGTATATTATATCGCCGTAACCACTGTGGGCAGTATCGTTACCGATTTTACCAATGATACCTTCTTTGGCGAATGGATCATCGCTCCGCTGTCCGAATGGTTGCCTGCCATCGGCTGTGCGGATTGGCTTACAAGCCTGATCTGCGATGGTATCATGGGTGGCGTGGGCGCCGTGATCGGCTTCGTGCCTCAGATGTTGGTTCTCTTTTTCCTGCTGGCCGTTTTGGAGGACGTCGGCTATATGGCCCGGGTGGCTTTCATTATGGATCGAATCTTCCGCAAATTTGGCCTGTCCGGCAAGAGTTTTATCCCCATGCTGATCGGCAGCGGTTGTTCCGTTCCTGGTATCATGGCCTCCCGCACCATCGAAAACGAGCGGGATCGACGCATGACCATCATGACCACTTCCTTCATTCCCTGTGGCGCAAAGCTGCCCATCATCGCTCTGGTCGCCGGTTCAATCTTTCAGGACGCTTGGTGGGTTGGCCCTTCCGCCTATCTTATCGGAATCTGTGCGGTGATCGTCAGCGGCATTATCCTGAAAAAAACCAAAGTATTTGCCGGCCAACCCGCTCCCTTTGTAATGGAGCTTCCTGCGTACCATATTCCTTCTGCAAACAATGTGCTGCGCAGCACCTGGGAGCGCGGCTGGAGTTTCATCAAGCGCGCCGGCACCATCATCCTCTGTGCCAGCATCCTCATCTGGTTCCTCAAGTCCTTTGGCGTGGTGGATGGTGTGTTCCAAATGGTGGAGGATATGGATCACAGCATCCTGGCGGTCGTTGGGAATACGTTGGTGCCTATCTCTGCTCCGTTAGGCTTTGGTACCTGGCAATCCACTGTGGCTACGGTAATGGGTCTGGTGGCCAAGGAAGAAGTGGTAGGTGTGTTTGGCGTGCTGTATGGCGTAGTTGGTGACGCGCTGGAGTTGGTGGAAAATGCTGACTTCACTGGCCTTGCTGCCATTGCCCAGCACTTCACTTCCCTGTCCGCCTTCTCCTTCATGCTGTTCAACCTGCTGTGCGCTCCCTGTTTCGCAGCCATGGGCGCCATCCGTCGGGAAATGAACAACGGCAAATGGACGGCTTTTGCCATCGCCTATCTATGTATTTTTGCCTATGTGGTATCGTTTATCTTCTACCAGCTTGGCATGCTGTTTGTAAGCGGCTTTACCGTCTATACCGCGGTGGCCCTGGTACTATTGGCGCTGGTGATCTATTTACTGGTGCGAAAGAACCCTTATGAACATACCTCCCAGAACCCTGTTGTCGAAAGGCAGGTGGAAATGTAAATGGCCACGGCGATCATCGCCCTGGTGGTACTTCTATGCGTTGCGATGGCATTGCGCAAGATCATCCTGGATAAAGTACAGCACAAAAGCAGCTGTGGTTGCGGGTGTGATCATTGTCCAAGCGAGGGCATTTGCCATCCGCCCAAGAACGAAAACAACTAAAAAGCACTTCGCCCTGCCGCACAACTTGCAAACGCGGCAGGGCTATTCTATAATGGTACAAACGCAATGAAGGAGGGATTGTTGTGGCGGAGTTGGCCATAGAACAGGTGGCCCTTGGCGCACGGGATGCCTTTATATCGCTGTCCTCCAGTCCCGCGGAACTACGCAATCAAGCGCTGCTTTCCATAGGGGATAGCCTGCTGTACCACCAGGAGCGGATCCTGGCGGCCAACGAACAGGACCTACGCGCTGCGCAGGCGGATGGGCTGGCTGCGCCTCTGCTCAGCCGCCTGAGGCTCACCCCGGATAAATGTCAGCGCATGGTGGACGGGTTGCAAGCTTTGGCCGGTCTTCCTGATCCACTGGGGCATATCTCCTACGCCAAAGAGCTGACGGATGGTCTGAGGCTGTACCGAGTCAGCTGTCCCATCGGCCTGATCGGCGTGATCTTTGAGAGTCGCCCGGACGCATTGGTGCAAATCTCTTCCTTGTGCCTGAAAAGTGGAAATGCGGTTTTGCTCAAAGGGGGACGAGAGGCGCTCCATACCAACCAGGCCCTCCATGAAGCCATGCTGAAAGCCACGGTTGCGCACGGGCTGCCCGTGGGCTGGTGCAACCTGCTCCATACCCGGGAGGATGTGGCTCAGATGTTGCGGCTGGATGATTACATCGACTTGATTATCCCCAGGGGCAGCAATGAGTTTGTGCGTTACATCATGCAACATAGCGCCATCCCTGTACTGGGCCATGCGGACGGCATCTGCCATGTATACGTGGACGATCCCTGCGATTTGGACATGGCCGTGAAGGTCACCGTAGACAGCAAGGCACAAAACCTGTCCGTATGCAACGCTGCGGAAACCTTATTGGTGCATGAGCGCATCGCCCAGGCTTTTTTGCCGAAGGTGGCGCTGGCGCTGCGCCAGAAAGGCATCGCATTGCGTGGGGACGAGCAAGTACGGCGCGTCATTGCCTGTGAGCCCACCACCCAGGAAGATTGGGGCACCGAATACCTGGACGCCATCCTCTCCATCAAAGTGGTACCCGATGTGGAGGGCGCCATTGCCCATATCAACCACTATGGCTCAGGACATACGGATTGCATTGTTTCCATGGATGCGGATCACGTGAAGCGGTTTATGACTTTGGTGGACAGCTCAGGGGTTTACCACAACTGTTCCACGCGCTTTGCCGACGGCTTTTTGTATGGTTTTGGAGCGGAAGTCGGCATCGCCACCGGCAAGCTACACGCCCGCGGTCCCATGGGGCTTGAGGGCTTATGCACCTACAAATATCAACTTTTTGGCCAAGGGCATATCCTGACAGACCTGAATGACGGCAAATTTGCGCTGACCCATCGAGAGCTTCCCAAGAAGACCCCGTGACAGCCTGTCAAAATCTATACCACCTTGGCCTTGTGAAGTCTTCCGCCCAGCAAGGCTGCCAGCAAACCTTTGATGATATCCATGGGCAAAAAGACCAGACAGTACGATGTCAACAGGGTGGAAAGCGGCAGTGGGACATGGAAATAGAACCCACTTAGCAGCGCAATATAGGGCAGCGCCACGGCATAGACCACCGCCAAACCCAGACCCGATGCCCATATCCGACCGGCCTTGATGCCCGCAAGCTTGCCTACGGCAGTGGACGTAGCCATGGCCGCCAAAGGAAAGCTGAACAAATAGCCAAAAGAAGGGGTGGCCACCACGGCCAACCCCTGTGTGGCAGAAAACACAGGCAGGCCCATCAGTCCAAGGGCGATATAGGCCCCAACCGTCGCAAGGCAATACAATGGGGGTAATACCTGCCCACAAAGCAGCACAAACAGCACCTGGGTGGTGAAAAGCACGCCGGTGCTGGGTATGATGAATTTCAACCAGAGGGTGGATGCGATCAGCACTGCGCACATCAGCGCGGAGTAGGCGAGCATTCGGACTTTATGACTCGTGGACATGGGGCGGCTCCTTCCGATTTTCATCTTACGTATACCAATTATTAGAATTAGTATACGCATTTGCATTGTAACGACTATGGGGTTCAATGTCAAGCGTTCTGGTTTGCTTGTGCGTCGCATAGGGTGTACAAAAGGAGGCGTTAGGATGGCACTGACCCCTTCCGCAGGTGTAGCGGGGGAACCAAGCCCCGCAATCGTCCGCAACCCGCATGTTTTATCCATCGATAAACGAAAGCGCGCAGTAATCGGTGGTGTGATGGACGTAAGCAGCTTTCACGAAAGCGAAGTGGTGCTCAAAATCGACAGCGGAGAAATGGTGCTTACCGGGCAAAACCTGCACATTTCCAAACTGCTGCTAGAGGATGGCCAGCTGCACGTGGAAGGCCAGATTGACGGCGTCCAATACCATACCAAAACCCAGCACGTGACCAAGGGACGTTGGCTCCAACGGTTGCTGAAGCCCTCATGACGCTTTTTTTTGAGGCGGAGCAGCAGGGAGCCGTATTTCTGCTGCTCTGTGCGATGGGCTTTGCGCTTGCGCTCGCATTGGACATCATCCAGCGGATGAGCCGTGGCCGGATGAAACCTCTGGGGGACATTTTGCTGTTTTTGGGCACGGGCTTGCTGATGCTTTGGGCCCTTTTCTTTTCTCGCGAGGGACAGGTACGGGCCTATCACTGGCTGGCATTGCTGTGTGGCTGCATTTTGTATGCATGCGGGGTCAGGCGCTGGTTTGCTTTTTTTTCCCAAAAATGGAAAAACGTTTTAGAAACTCGCAAAAAAGAAAAAAAATTGTAAATTTCCCTTCATTAGCAGGAAATAATTGCTTTGCGTCGAATGCAATTCATAATAAGACTGCAAAGGAGGGCATAAACATGCGCAGAACCATCAGTGTATGGCCTGTAGCGATTTTGTTGGCAGGTTTGTTGATTGCCTTTTTGTGGTCCGGCAGCAAGGTCAGCAGCGGTATCAGTCAGGTGGAGCAACAATATGACCAAAGCCGTATGAAGTTGACCCAGTTGCAAAACGAGCAAGCCGGTCTAAAGGAAACGCTGGAAATGGCGGGCACTGAAGCTTTCATCGAAAACCAGGCCCGCACCTTGTACGGTTATATGAAGCCAGACGAAATTCGCTTTGTCATCACAAACCCGGAGGCCCTCTACGGAACGGAGAATGTTCCGGCGGAGTAGCCTCCGCTTTTATTGCACGAATGAGGTGAGCGTTATGCTTGCAGCTGCCATTGGGATCGGTTCCAATTCGCTGCGCATGCTCATCGCCGATATCGACCATGAAAATGCTCAACTCCACCGCGTGCTCCGGGATCGCGAGGGGTTGCGCGTTTTTGCTTCATTGGATGAACATAAAAACATCTCGCCCGCAATGATGAAAAAAGCTTGCCAAAGCGTGGCTGCCTTTGTGGAAAAAGCCAAGGCTTACCCCCTTTCCTTCTCTCACATTCATCTGTTTGCCACCAGCGCCGTGCGCGATGCTGCCAACCGGGAGGAATTCTGTCACTGTCTCCGCCAAGCCACGGGCATCACGCTAGACGTGTGCTCCGGCCAGTTGGAAGCCGCACTATCTTTTATGGGGGCTACGTGCGGCGGGCCTTCCGGCATCGTTGACATTGGCGGTGGCTCCACAGAAATCGTCATCGGCCAAGGGAAGAACCTCCAGTTTTCAGCCAGTCTGCAAATGGGCGCGGTACGCCTTTTTCGGCAGATGCCCATTCAAAATACGCAGGAAGCCTACCAGGTGGTTGCCCATGCGGAAAAATTGATTGCAGGCTGTCATTATCCATTAGGGCTTACCCAGCTACAATGGATCGGCGTGGGTGGAACCTTCACCACCACCTCCGCCCTGGTGCAAAACATCCCTTGGAGCAGCAGGGAGCGTATCCAAGGCTATACGCTCTCCCGGGAAGAAATACGCCGCTGCATGGAATGGCTTGCCCCCATGCACATGCACAAGCGCACTAGGCTCAATGGCCTTCAGCCCCAACGGGCGGACATCGTGGTGCATGGCTTAGTGATCTTGTTGGCCTGTATGCAGTCCTTGGGCATTGACGGCATCACCGTTTCGGAGTGCGGCAACCTGGAGGGATACTTGAAATATCGTTATTTAGGGGCCGGGAACCCATAGGCTCTAATTTTTCACCCCATTTTATGGCCGATGCAAATTGCGTCTTTTCTTTTTGGGGATTTTCTGTTAAAATAACAGGCGACTGATTTTCGGTTCAAAAGCATCAAAAGCAACCAACCCGGCGCTGTTGTGAATTTTGAACATTCCTGGCGGTGTTGGGCGTGCGATAGAAACAAATAAGGGGGATCCACATGGCCAGTTATGCAACAAAGGACATTCGCAATGTCGCCTTCGTAGGGCATGGCAGCGAGGGGAAAACCACCCTGCTGGAGGCATTGCTCTTCGCTTCCGGCGCCATTGACCGCCAGGGCAAGGTGGAGGACGGCTCTACCGTTACCGACTTTGAGCCGGAAGAAACCAAGCGCGGCATTTCCATCAGCGCGGCCATTGCGCCTATTGATTGGAAACAGAAGATGATTAACGTCATTGATGTGCCCGGTTATTTTGACTTCATCGGCGAAATGATGGGGCCCTTGCGCGTGGTGGAGACTGCTGCCATTCTGGTAAGCGCGGTGGGCGGCATTGCCGTAGGCACGGAGAAGGCCTGGCATTATGCCACCAAAAACAATGTGGGCCGGATGTTCATTGTCAACCAAATGGATCGTGACCATGCGGATTTTATGAAGGTGCAAGGACAGCTGCGAGAGAAATTCGGCAGCAATGTAGTCCCCATTCTGCTGCCCATCGGCAATGGCCCTGCCTTCAAGGGTGTTGTCAACGTGCTGGAGAACAAAGCCTATGAAGGTATCGGCAAGAACCGCAAGGAAGTGCCTGTACCGGCCGACATGAACGGCGATATCGCCAAGGCTCTG
>JAVBSI010000080.1:0-23895 GCA_031556815.1 Eubacteriales bacterium
CCAAAATGCTTGCTGACTTTATCGCCGGATTTGGTAATTAAAAAGGCCCCGGTTCCATTGAGAAACTGGATGGCTTTGATTTTGTCGTCTTTATTCATCAGCGCTACGGGTTTGCCCACCAGCTGGATGGATTGGGCAATCAGTTCATCCAATAGGTCGTTTACATTTTGCACGATACGCTCTGGCTCGCGGTCTTCGCTTTGGCTGGTGATCAGCGGCTTGATCGCGCTATCCACCATCAGTAAATGGGTGATGTCATAATTGATGGCAAACAAGCCTACCACTTTGTTTTGCCGATCTCTGATATAGATGGTGCTGGATTTGAGGATACGGCCATCTTGGGTGCGGGTCAAATAATTGAGATGGTCGGAAAGGTGTTCGGGGTTTTTCATGGCCTGTAAAACAGCGTGGGAGGGGCCATCCCCAAGTTTTCTGTGGGTGACGTGTCCATTTTCAATGGCTATGATGGTGTGTTCGGGGCTTTCTGTCTCAAAATCATGCACAACGATCTCACAATGGTCTCCAAATTGGGTTGCCAAACCTACTGTCAACTGCTTCAAAAATGTCAGTTGGAAATCCGTCATCCTTTTTTTTCACCGGCTTTCTCTGTTTTTTGGGCGGAACCGTTGCCGTTCAGCCTTTTTGTGCGTTTATTATAGCAAGAAATAGTCATTGACACAAGGCTAAATATTTTTTAGTACTAAAAAATATTTATTGACATTTAACGAAAGTGTGATAAAATAAGCATAAAGAAAGGCCGGGTGCGCCAATAACTAAATGGCAAGGAGCGTTGGGCATGCAAAACATCAACTGGGTGAAGAATCGATTGCCAAAGAGCGAGGATCGGCAGCTTGCCATCATGTCACTTGAAAATGTGGAGAAAGCTCGGAAATTTCACCAGAGCTTTCCCCAGTACACGGTGACGCCTCTGGCCAACCTCCAGTGCATGGCAGAGCGGTTGGGTGTAACCGGGGTGTTCGTGAAGGACGAATCCTACCGCTTCGGCCTAAACGCTTTCAAGGTGCTGGGCGGATCTTTTGCCATGGCTCGCTACATCGCCGGGCAGCTTCACAAGGATGTGAGGGAGGTGGACTACCCCTACCTGACCTCCCAGAAGCTGAAAGATGAGTTTGGCCAGGCCACCTTTTTTACCGCTACGGACGGCAACCATGGCAGGGGAGTGGCGTGGGCGGCCAACATGCTGGGGCAAAAGGCCGTAGTACACATGCCCAAGGGCAGCGTGAAGATCCGCTTTGACAACATCGCCAAGGAAGGGGCACAGGTCACCATCGAAGAGATGAACTATGACGATTGTGTGCGCCTGGCGGCCAAGGAAGCGGCGGAGACGCCCCGGGGCGTGGTGGTGCAGGATACCGCTTGGGACGGGTATGAGGAGATCCCCGCCTGGATCATGCAGGGCTATGGCACCATGGCTGCCGAAGCTGCCCAACAGCTCAAGGACGCAGGGATAGCGCGGCCCACCCACATTTTCGTGCAGGCGGGCGTGGGTTCGCTGGCGGGGGCCATCCAAGGCTACTTCGCCAACTTGTTTCCGGACAATACCCCCATCACCGTTATCATGGAGGCCCAGGCCGCGGATTGCCTGTACCAGGGCGCTTTGGCGGGGGATGGCAAGGAGCGCTTCGTCACCGGAGATCTGCAAACCATTATGGCGGGCTTGGCCTGCGGCGAGCCCAACACCTTGTCCTGGGACATTCTCAAGAACCACGCTTCCACTTTTGTTTCCTGCCCGGACTGGGTGGCGGCCAGCGGCATGCGTCGATTGGCTGCCCCGGTGAAGGGCGACCCGCAGGTGATCTCGGGTGAGTCCGGCGCGGTGGGCATGGGTCTTTTGGCCGCATTGCTGGAGGGGGAAGGCTACAAGGACCTGAGAGAGAGCATCGGCCTAACGTCGGAGTCCGTCATCCTGATGTTCTCCACCGAGGGTGATACCGACCCGGACAATTATCGGCACATCGTATGGGACGGCGCGGTCTGTTCAGACGGCAATGGAAAGGGGTAAGGATCATGGATTTTGCGAAAATCAAGACGGCTGCACACAACTACGAGAAGGACATGACCAAGTTCCTCCGCGACCTGGTGAGAATCCCCGGCGAAAGCGCTGGCGAGGAAGGCCACATCAAGCGCATTGAGGAAGAAATGAAGAGGCTGGGCTTTGACAAAGTGGAGATTGACCCCATGGGCAACGTGTTGGGCTACATGGGCACCGGCAAGAAACTCATTGGTTACGATGCCCACATCGATACCGTGGGTATTGGAAACATCGATAACTGGGAATTTGACCCCTATGAAGGCTTTGAAAGCGACACCGAAATCGGCGGCCGGGGCACCTCCGACCAGCTTGGCGGCATTGTCTCCGCGGTCTATGGCGCGAAGATCATGAAGGATCTGGGCCTGCTCAGCGACAAATACACCGTGCTGGTCACCGGCACCGTGCAGGAAGAAGACTGCGATGGCCTGTGCTGGCAGTATATCATAAACGAGGACAAAGTGAAGCCGGAATTTGTGGTTATCACTGAGCCCACTGACGGCAACATCTATCGGGGCCAGCGGGGGCGCATGGAGATCCGCATCGACGTGAAGGGCATCTCCTGTCATGGATCAGCCCCTGAGCGCGGCGAGAACGCGATCTACAAGATGGCGGACATCCTCCAAGAGGTTCGCGACTTGAACAACAGGCTCCACGTGGATCCCTTCCTGGGGAAGGGCACCGTCACCACTTCGGAGATTTTTTTTACTTCTCCTTCCCGCTGCGCCGTGGCGGATTCCTGCTCCGTGTCCCTGGATCGCCGCCTCACCGATGGTGAAACCTACGAGATGGCCCTGGAGGAAGTGCGCAACCTGCCCGCCTGCAAGAAGTACGATGCCAAGGTGAGCATGTACAAGTATGATCGGCCCTCTTGGACCAAGCTCAGCTATCCCACAGATTGCTATTTCCCCACTTGGGTGATCCCTGAGGATCACGAGGCCACCAAGGCTATGGCGGAGGCCTATGAGGCTATGTACGGCAAGCCCAAGGTGGATAAGTGGACCTTCTCCACCAACGGCGTATCGATCATGGGCCGCTATGGCATTCCGTGCATCGGCTTTGGCCCCGGCAAGGAGAATCAGGCCCATGCCCCCAACGAAAAGACCTGGAAAGCCGATTTGGTGAAATGCGCCGCGGTGTATGCGGCCATGCCCACGCTGTATTGTAAGTGAGGGCAAGGGCGTTAGCCCCTGCACCCAACCCATCACCACATCATAAAGGAGATCAAAATATCATGAGCAAGGCGCAGAAAAATATCGAGAATCTGAAAAAGCTGGATACGCAAAAAATGATTGACGGGGATTTCTTTCTGACCTGGGAAAAGAGCGACGACGAGATCAAGGCTGTTTTTGAAGTGGCGCAGGCCCTGCGTGACCTGCGGGAGCGCAACATCTCCACCAAGATTTTTAACAGCGGCCTGGGCATTTCCGTCTTCCGGGATAACTCCACCCGCACCCGTTTCTCCTTCGCCTCCGCCTGTAACCTGCTGGGTTTGAATGTGGCTGACCTGGACGAGGGAAAGAGCCAGATTGCCCATGGCGAGACCGTACGGGAAACCGCCAACATGATCTCCTTCATGGCGGATGTCATCGGTATCCGGGATGATATGTACATCGGCAAGGGCAATGCCTATATGCACGAGGTGGTGGACGCGGTCACGGAAGGTCATAAGGACGGCGTGTTGGAGCAAAAGCCCACCCTGGTGAACCTACAATGCGATATCGACCATCCAACCCAGGCCATGGCGGACTGCCTGCATCTCATCGACCATTTTGGCGGCATTGAAAACCTCAAGGGCAGGAAGATTGCCATGAGCTGGGCCTATTCACCCTCCTATGGCAAGCCTCTGTCCGTGCCCCAGGGGATCATCGGTCTGATGACCCGCATGGGCATGGAAGTAGTGCTGGCCCATCCCGAGGGGTATGAAGTGATGCCAGAGGTGGAGGATGTGGCGGAAGCGAACGCCAATAAGTCCGGCGGAAGCTTTAAGCGCACGAATGATATGGCCGAAGCCTTCAAGGATGCGGACGTGGTGTATCCCAAGAGCTGGGCTTCCTTCAGCGCCATGGAAAAGCGTACAGACCTGTATGGCAAGAGCGATTTTGACGGCATCAAGGCCCTGGAAAAGGAATTGTTGGCCGAGAACGCGAAGCATAAGGATTGGGAATGCACCGAAGCGCTGATGCAGACCACCAAGGAAGGCAAGGCCCTGTACATGCATTGCTTGCCCGCGGACATCACCGGTGTCAGCTGTAAGGAAGGCGAAGTGGAAGCTACCGTGTTTGACCGCTACCGCACCCCATTGTATAAGGAGGCCTCCTTCAAGCCTTACATCATCGCGGCCATGATCTTCCTGGCCAAGGTGAAGAATCCCGCCGCTAAGCTGGCGGAGCTGGAAAAGGCCGCTACCCAGCGCTGGAATGAGAAATAGGCAAAAGAAGAACCAACAGGAGGACCAATGATATGGGAAAAAAAATCGTTATCGCCTTGGGCGGCAATGCGCTGGGGAACAACCTGCCCGAGCAGATGATCGCGGTGCAGGCAACCGCCAAGCCTATTGCGGACTTGATTGAGCAAGGACACCAGGTGATCATCTCCCATGGCAACGGGCCGCAAGTGGGGATGATTCAAAACGCCATGGCGGAATACAGCAAGGCCCATCATGAGCCGTCGGTCTCGCTTTCCGTTTGCGTTGCCATGAGCCAGGGCTACATTGGGTATGACCTGCAAAATGCCCTACGGGAAGAGTTGCTGGATCGGGGCATCCAGAAGTCTGTTGCCACAGTGCTCACCCAGGTCCGTGTAGACCCCAGCGATCCGGCGTTTCAGAAGCCGACCAAGCCCATCGGCGCATTCGTGAGCAAGGAAGAAGCGGATGTGCTGGCCAAGGAGAAGGGTTTCACCATGGTGGAGGACTCCGGCCGGGGATACCGCCGGGTGGTGGCCTCCCCCAAGCCCGTGGAGATCATTGAGATCGAAACCGTGAAAAACTTGGTGGATGCGGGGTTGGTGCCCATTGCCTCCGGCGGCGGCGGCATTCCGGTGGTGGCCGAGGGCAATCATTTAAAGGGCGTCGGTGCGGTGATTGACAAGGATTTTGCCAGCTGCTGCATGGCGAAGATGTTGGACGCGGACTATCTGATCATTCTGACGGCAGTGGAAAAGGTGGCCATTAACTTTGGCAAGCCGGATCAGCAATGGCTCAGCGAGCTGAATCCGGCGGACGCCCAGAAATACATCGCGCAGGGGCAGTTTGCCCCCGGCTCTATGTTGCCCAAGGTGCAAGCCGCTCTGGACTTTGCCCAGAGTAAGCCTGGGCGCCAAGCCTTAATTACCCTGCTGGAGAAAGCCAGCGACGGTATTGCGGGCAAGACAGGCACCATGGTCAAGGCCTAACGCAGGGTAACATCGCCCATATACTCAACACAGTGGCTATGTCCCTTTTTTGACAAGCGAGCCCGGCTCTCCAGGAGCCGGGCTCTTGTGTTGCCTAGAACATCAATCCTTCTTTGGAGGAGGATCCTTAGGAACCACGATATTCAGGATAAAGGCCACCAGGAAGGACAGCATGACAGGGGAGGTACCGATGATGTCTTGGACCTCCTTAGGAGCAAATTGGATAGAGCTTGGCACCATATAGATCCCCACACCCAGCGCCAGAGCGATACCGACGATCATTTTGTTGCGATACGTCATGGGTTGGGAGGTGATTAGCGTAATGCCAGACATGGTGATGGCCGCAAACACGGTGATGGTAGCCCCACCTAGAACGGAGTAAGGAACGGTGGTGATCATCGCGCCGAACTTCGGCAGGAAGCCGCCCACCAACATCAACGCGCCCACAATGAAAAAAACGCGCTTGGCAACCACCTTGGAGGTGACGATCAAGCCTACGTTTTGGCTATAGATCGCAGTGGGCAAGCCACCAATGCAGGCTCCCAACATACCGCATAGGCCTTGACCGGAGATGGCGCCACCCAATTCCCGGTCCGTACATTCCCGATCAAACCCGCCGATGGCGGTGGAAGAAACATCGCCGATATTCTGCACGGCTTGAACGATGTACATGAGAACCATGGAAACAACGGCGACCGGATGAAAAGTAAGTCCCCAGGTGAAAAATTGCGGCAAGGAAAGCCACCCCACAGTGCGTACATTGTTGAAGGATACCATACCGCCCATCAGAAGAGCCGTCAGGTAGCCGATGACGATGCCGATCAATATGCCGGATACTTTGAAATACCCCTTGCCAAAGAGGTTGCAAAACAGGGTCACCGCCAATGTGACGCCGGCCACGATCCAAAAGGCAGGCTGTCCAAAGCGATCGCCGGCAGATACGCCGCCCGCGACATAGTTGAGGGCGGTTTTATAGAGGGATAGGCCAATGCTGAGCACCACCGTGCCGCTGACGATGGGCGGGAAAAATTTTCGGATTTTGCCAATCCACATTCCGATGAAAATGGAGACAAAAGAGGCGACCAACTGAGAACCAAAGATGGCGCTGATACCGTAGGTTGAGCCGATGGCAAGCAAAACGGGGACATAGGCAAAAGCAACGCCCATGACGTTGGGTAGCCCCATGCCAAAGCGCCAGACCGGATACAGCTGAAGCAAAGTGGTAATGCCAGCAATGAGCATGGCAGCCTGCATCAATTGGATTTTTTCAACCTCTGGTAGGTTCAGCGTCACGGCCAACAGAATAGGGGGGGTGATGTTGCCGGCCAACATGGCCAGGATATGCTGAAACGCCTGGGGCAAGGAAACGAGCCAGCTGGGTTTGCCGTTCAGTTGAAACAAGCCAGGGTGCATTTTTTTTGTTGTTTGCATGACAGAGAACATCCTTTTACATATTGTTGTTTGAAGATGAGGAAAGGGAAAACAGAGGATAAACGCATCTAAAATCGGACCCTATAACCGGCCCGTTCCCTTTTAGATGGAAGATTTCACCCTCATTTGCGATAGGCGGTATGGGGGATGGGCAACTTGTCGCGAAACTCGCCATCCACGCGGTAGGCCGCAAGGGCTGCGGCAGGGGCCGTGGGGATGGCTGCAATCTCGCCAATGCCCTTGGCGCCAAAGGCTAACGTCCCATTCTTGTTCTTCTCAATCAAAATGACATCGATAGGCGGCGCTTCCGTGGCACGCAGAAGGCCCAGCGTTCCATAGGTGCTTTTCACTTGGCCCGCCTCCATCACAAAGTCCTCGGTGAGGCCATAGCCAAGGCCCATCAGCACGCCCCCCTCCACCTGGCCCTCGCAGGCTTTGGGATTGATCACCTGGCCCACATCGTAGGCGGCCACCACCTTTTGCAGCGCTTTGTTTTCGTCCATCACCACCACCTGGCAGCCGTAGCTGTAGGCCACGTGGCTGACTGGGTTGGGCATGTCGCTGCCCATCTTGTCGGTGAAGCCGCTGTACTCGCCATCAAATTCCTGTCCCTCCAGGTCATGGAGGGTTTTGCCCTTGTGGAGCTCCGCTTTCAGCAAGGCGGCGGCCCGGCGTACCGCCTCGCCGGTAAACAATGTTTGACGGCTGGCGGTGGTGGTGCCGGAGTTGGGGGTGACGGCGGTATCCGGGGCCTCGTGCACAACCTGAGCGGGGGCCAGCCCGGTCTCGCTGCAAATCATGGAGGTACAGATGGTGGCCAGGCCTTGGCCGATACAGGCAGCGGAGGTGCGGGTATGCGCCTGGCCATTTGCCACGGCGAGTTTGCACCGTCCAATGTCCGGCAGGCCCACGCCCAGACCACTGTTTTTCATGCTGCCCGCGATGCCTGCATAGGAACTGCTTTCATACACATCCTTAACGGCCTCCAGGCACTCCACATAGGCAGTGTCCGGGGCGGCAATCTGGCCGTTGGGCAGCACTTGCCCCGGACGGATGGCGTTGCGGTGGCGGATCTCCCAAGGAGAGATACCCACTTTTTCGGCCAACAGGTTCAGGTTCTGCTCCGCGGCAAAGCAGCTCTGTGTGACGCCAAAGCCGCGGAACGCACCGCCCGGCACATTGTTGGTATAAACGCAAATACCAGTGATATCCACATTTTGAAAGTTGTAAGGTCCTGCCGCGTGGGTGCAGGCGCGTTGCAGCACCGGCCCACCCAGGGAGGCGTAGGCGCCACAGTCGGAAATCAGCATCGCGCGCATGGCCAGCAGCTTGCCGTCCTTGTCGCAGGCGGTGGTCACATCCATTTCCATGGCGTGACGCTTGGTGTGCACGTTGAGGCTCTCCTGGCGGGAAAACTTCACCTTCACAGGCTTACCCGTGTGCCAGGCCATCAGCGCGGCATGATGCTGCACGCTCATGTCCTCCTTGCCGCCAAAACCGCCTCCCACCAGTTTGGACTGGCTGCGCACCTTTTCCAGCGGAAGCTGAAGCATCCTGGCAATCTCCCGCTGCTCATCATAGACGGACTGGGAGCCGGTGAACAGCAAAACTCCGCCCTCTCCATGGGGCTGGGCGATGGCACATTCCGGCTCCATGAAGGCATGGTCCGTCATGGGGGTGGAGTAATGATGGGTCACCACATGGGTGGCGGAGGCGATGGCGCCGTCCACATCCCCTCGCTTGAGCTCTTGCTTGAAGAGGATATTGCCCTTCTCGTGCAGCAGAGGCGCGCCCTCCCGCATGGCTTCCGCGGGGTTGGTGATGGGCGGAAGCGGCTCGTACTCAACCTCGATCAGGGCCAGAACCTCATCCAGGCTTTCCTTATGGTTGGTGGCCACCAGCGCCACGGAATCGCCGATGTAGCGGGTGATGTCTCCCTGGGCAATCATCACATCCCAATCAGGTACGATGTGGCCGGTCTTGTTGAAGGGTACGTCCGCAGCGGTAAGGATTTTCACCACATCCGGATGCCCCAAAGCCTTGCTGGTGTCGATGCTGACCACTTTGGCCCGGGGATGGGGGCTGCGAAGCGCTTTGGCGTAGATCATGCCCGGCAGGGCGATATCATCCACGTAGAGCCCGGTTCCCAGCACCTTTTCCTCGTTGTCTACCCGGGTAAAATCCGTACCGATAAGGCCCTTTTTCGGAGTATTGGGCACAGGCTTGTCCTCCCGAAAAAACGCTGCGGCCAGCAGGATCGCATCTTCGATCTTTACATAGCCGGTGCAACGGCAGATGTTGCCCTTCAACGCCGCCTTGACTTCCCGGCGGGTGGGAGAGGCGTTCTCGTCCAGCAGAGCCTTGGCGCTGATCACCATGCCAGGGATGCAAAAGCCGCATTGCACCGCCCCGGCTTGGCCGAAGCAATGCACGTAGACTTCCTTTTCCCGGTTGCTGAGGCCTTCCACAGTGGTGATGTGCTTGCCGTCTGCCTTTGCCACGGTGAGGATGCAGCTGCGCGCCTTTTTGCCATCCACCATGATGGTACAAGTGCCGCAAGCGCCTACCCCGCAGCCGTTTTTCACCGAGGTGAGGCGTAGGTCATCCCGCAAGAAGTCCATCAGTTTTTTGTCGGCGTCGGTAGTGATCGCCTCGCCGTTGACGGTGAGCGTATACATTCTGTTACCCCCCTTGTAATGGGTTATGGAAGCGCAAAGGGCTTGCGGTGCAAGTATCGGCCAAGGTTTTTCCGGATCACTTTTCCGTCCTCCACGGCGGTTTCACCCTGGAGCAATACATCGCGGGGGCGGCCGGTGACGGCAAAACCCTCGAAAGGCGTGTAATCGGTGTTTTGCAGCTGGGTCTTGGCGGAGATGGTTTCCTGCAGGCCAACCTGCCAGATCACAATGTCCGCATCGCTACCCACCAGAAGGGCGCCCTTTTCCGGGTACATGCCGTACAGCTTGGCTGCGTTTTCGCTGAGCAGGCGGCACATGGCCTGGGGAGGAACGAAGCCCTTGTCCACGAAGTTTGTGTAGAACAAGGCCGGACGATGCTCCACGCCGGGCAGACCGTTGGGGATGCAGGCAAAATCATGCTCACCCAGGGTCTTTTGCCCCTGATAGTTGTAGCTGCAATGATCCGTGGCAAGGGTGTGGATACGCTGGTCACAGATGGCGCGGAGTAAAGCCTGCCGGTCGGCTTCCTTGCGCAGAGGGGGGGAGCATACGTATTTGGCGCCCTCAAAGCCCGGAAGCTTGTATTTTTCCTCTGTCAGCAGCAGGTACTGGGGGCAAGTCTCGGCGATTACGGTCTGACCTCGGCTGCGGGCTTTTTCCACCTCCAGCAAGCCCAACTCCGTGCTCAGGTGCACCACGGTGACAGGCCAGTCCACCAGCTGGGCGATGTAACACAGGCGGTCGATGGCCTCAGCCTCCATTTCCGCGGGGCGGCTCACCGGGTGCGCGGCCGGGGACAGATGCCCCTGCTGTCTTTGCTGGGCCACCAAATCGTTGATCACTGTGCCATTTTCGCAATGACAGCCTAGATTACCGCCTACTGTTTTCATCCCCTCCAGGATGCGCAGCAACTCCCCGTCGTCCACCCGCAGTGCGTCGTAGGCCAGATACACCTTGAAGGAGGTGACCCCTGCCTTCATCATATCGGCCAGCTCGGCCTGAGTTCGGTCGTTCCAGTCCGTGATGGCCATGTGAAAGCCATAGTGGCAACTGGATACACCGTCCGCCTTTTTGTGCCAGGCCGTGAGTGCGTCCGCCAAGGAGCCGCCTTTTTCCTGGGTGGCGAAGTCTATGATGGCGGTAGTGCCCCCCCGCAGCGCCGCGGCGGTGCCGGTGGCGAAGTTGTCGGCGGTAACGGTCCTGCCGCTTACCATGTCAAAGTGGGTGTGGGCATCAATGAAACCAGGGAACACCAGGCAACCCGCGGCATTGATGATCTCATCACCGGCCGAAGGGGGGATGCTTTGTTCTATCTTCACGATCTTGCCTTGATGGATGCCAATGTCCGCCGGGCGGTTGCCTTCCCCGCTGACCAAAGTGCCGCCTTGAATGATTTTCATGGATTGCCCCCCTTCACTTTGTCAGATACCAGCGATAGGTGGTGAGCATTTGCTGCATCATGGCCACCAACGCGGGATCGGTTTGGGTGTCTTTTTCCAGCACGCTATCGTACTCCTGGCCGTGTAATCGGATGCATACCTGGCCCTTGTGGGGATCCGACACATAAAAGCCGCTGTTTTCGCTCGCCCTCATATCCTGCTGCCCGTCAAAGAGGGTGAACTTGTCGCGATAGGGCGCGCTGGCATAGGGGCAGAACGCCTCACAGTTGCCGCATTCGTTGCACATGCTGTCGATGTGCAGCACCTGCTCACGGGCCATGCCGGGCACCTGGATGGCGATGTTTGCCCGGTTGGGGCAAACATCCACGCAGTTTTCGCACACCATGGAGCAACCCAGGCAACGCTGGTTCTCACAGGCCGCGACCGAGCTGTGCGCCAAGGAATTTCGACGATCCTTGAGGGTCTTGCCGTCCATGGCATAAGGCGCGTCCGCGGGCTGGGCGGCGTGCCCCAAAATATGCGTCACCGCATCCGTGGCATCCGCGATGGCCTCCACAACCGTGGCAGGCCCCCGCTTGGCATCGCCGATGGCAAAGAGCTTGTCGCCGGTCATGGCTTCCGCTTTACCCTTGGCATCCACTTTGACACCTAGTTCGCCCAGCAGGTCCGCGTCCACCTGCTCGCCAATGGCGCTGATCACGGTGTCCGCATCAATATCCACGAATGCGCCGATGGGCTCGGGGCTACGGCGACCGCTGGCGTCTGGGTTGCCCAACCGCATGCGTTCGCATTGCAGCTTACCCCCGGCAAAGGCGATCGGGGCCAGCAGCTCCGCAAAGATCACTCCGTCCTGGAGGGCCAGATCCAACTCCTCCGCATCGGCGGGCATTTGCCGCTGGGTACGCCGGTACACCAAGGTTACCTTTTGGACGCCCTTGGCCCGCTTGGCTGCCCGGGCGGCGTCCATGGCGGTGTTGCCGCCACCGATGACCACGACGTTTTGGCCCAGGCAGAGGGTGTCCGGTCGCTTCTTCTGCTGCTCCAGGAAGGCCAGCACGTTCAGGTCTTGGCCCTCTTTCAGGCTCAACTGGCCGTGATTCCATGCACCCACGGCCACGATGACATGGGTAAAGCCAGCCTTGTACAAGGCTTTCACATCCCGGATCTCCGTGTTGAGCTCCACGGTCACACCAAGTTTCGCAAGAAGTTTGGTGTCGTTTTCGATGGCTTCGTTGGAAATGCGGAAAGCGGGGATCACATGCCGTACAATGCCGCCCAGGCTGTTTCGCTTTTCAAAGATCGTGGCCTTGGCTCCGGCCCGGGCCAGCAGGAAGGATGCCGCCATGCCGCCAGGGCCGCCGCCGATGATGGCTACGTTTTCTTGGCGGGATGCACCGGGGGCTAGCTTGTCGAGGAAGTCGCCCAGCCCCTTCTGGGCAGCCTCCAGCTTGGCGGCACGGATTTGCACCGGCTCCTCATAGAAGTTGCGGGTGCACCCGTCCATGCAGCGATGGCTACAAATGGTGCCGGTGATAAAGGGCAGGGGGTTCTTTTCACAAATCACCGTAAGGGCTTCCAGGGGCTTGCCTTGGCCCACCAGCTCCACATAGGTGGGGATGTCCTGATGGATGGGGCAGGTATCCTGGCAGGGAGCGGTGAAGCAATCCGACAGGGGCACAGCTTGTTTCAGCTTGCGTTTTTCCGGCAGCTTGATGGGCTTACGATGGTGGGGATCCGCCTTGCAAGCCGCTGCCAACCGGGCGATGGCCTCCACATCAAGGCTGGTAAAGGGCTTGAGGGGAAGCGCCGCAAGCTCCCGCGCCATGGGCAGCAAGCGGTTGTAGCCGCCGGGCTTTAACAGCGTGGTGGCCAGCGTGATCGGCCAAATGCCGGTTTCAAAGATGCGGCCGATGTTCCATTGATCCGCGCCGCCGGAAAAGGAGATGCGCAGCTTGCCATCAAAGGCGCGTCCCAGCTTTTCCGCCAGGCTAATGGACAGCGGAAACAGGCTGCGTCCGCTCATGTACATCTCCTGGCCGGGTAGTTCGCCCGCCTTGATCTGCACCGGGAAGGTGTTGGTGAGTTTCACGCCAAATTCCACGTCGCTAGTGGCAGCCAGCTGTTGCAGGCGTTTCATCATGGGCACCGCGTCGGCAAATTGCAGATCATTTTGGAAGTGATGCTCATCAAAGGCCAGGTAGTCATAGCCCATGTCATCCAGCGTCTTGCGGGCAAATTCATATCCCAGCAAGGTGGGGTTGCATTTGATGTAGGTATTCAGCTTCTTTTCCCGGATCAGGTAGGTGGCGATGCGCTCGATCTCCTCTGGGGGACAGCCGTGCAAGGTGGACAGGGTGATAGACTTGCAGACTTGGGAGTCCAGTGCCGCCAGACCAGCTTCGCTGATGTGGGTAAGGCGGCCCAGGTTGGCCTTGGCCCAGGCCATGCACTCCTGCCAGATGGGCGTATCCTTGGCCTGCCTCATGCCCTCGATATACCCGTTGATCTTTTCTGATTGGATGCCCGCAAGATCATAACCCACACTCATGTTAAATACAAAGCCATCCGCAGCCCCCAGGCCCAATTCTTGGCTGAGCAGCTTAAGGGCAAACCAGCCCTTCACATACTCGTCATAGGCCTGGGGCACGCGCAGCTCCGTGCTCCATTCCACGTTGTAGCCTTCATCCTCGGCCAAGATGCAAGGCTTGCTCACAGGCAAATCTTCACCGTCGATGATCTGCACGGTCTTAACCTCGAAAAAGCGGCTGCCGCCCGCATAGGCGGCGATCAGGTTTTGCGCCAGTTGGCTGTGGGGGCCTGCTGCCGGGCCAAAGGGAAGCTCTAGCTTTTCACCGAAAATGGGCAAGGTTTTGCCGGAAATATGTTTGTAGATGGCATGCACGCCAAAAAGGGTTCCTTGCTGCTGGTATTCTTCCAAAGCCCAATCCATTAAGGCGGAAAACGGGATGGGTTTCATGATGTCGCTCATGGTGATGTCCTCCTCATGATTGCCTGCGCCGCGTTTGCATTCGCGTTACAGGCGCGCTATTCATTTGGCTTTGCAACCCTTGGCTGTGGTCGGCTTGGAATCCCTTCATCACGCCATGGCTGTTTCAGCGGCCTTGGTTGATGCTGTTCCAAAGGGACTGGGCCTGTTCCCGGCAATGGGCCATCACCTGCTCCTTGTCCACGCCCACCAGTTGCCGATCCTTCATCTTGATTTCCCCGGCAATGACGGTGGCGCTCACATTGTGCCCGTTCATGCCAAACATCACATGAGAGTTGATGTTGCTGGCGTTCATGGGGGTGAGGGGGATGTAGTCCATCACAATCACGTCCGCCGCCGCGCCAGGGGCCAGTAGGCCTACCGGGGTCTCAAAAAAGCGGCCGATCATCTGGCGGTTGTTTTCAAACAGCATGGCTGGAATCTCGCCCCAGGCCACGGTGGGGTCACAAAGGTGATGCTTTTGCAGCAGGTTGCCCACTTTGTAGCTCTCCAGCATGTCATTGGTATAGCCGTCGGTGCCCAGGCCAATCAGCACACCCTTTCCAAACATTCGCAGCACCGGCGGGCAACCGATGGCGTTGCCCATGTTGCTCTCCGGGTTGTGGCCTACCATGGAGCGGGTTTCGGCCAGCAGGTCGATCTCCGCCTCGCTGACGTGAGTACAATGACCGCAGAGGGTATGTTCGCCCAATATGCCAAAATCGTGTAGACGGTAGACCGGGCGCTTGCCATGCTGCTTGAGGCTGTCATACACATCTGCGATGCCTTCCGCCACATGGATGTGATACCCCGCGTCCTTCGGGTTCATGGACACACAGTATTCCAGGGTCTGATCCGACAGGGTAAAAGGGGCATGCATGCCCATCATTCCAGTCAGCATGCCGCTCTTGTCCGCCCTGGCATGGCGGATAAAATTCACGTTTTCCTTTACGGCAGCCTTCATTTTCTCAGGGCCGTCTCGGTCGCTGATCTCATAGCAAAGGTTTGCGCGCACACCATATTTTTGGGCGCTTTCCGCGATGGCAAACAGGCTGCCCGCAATCTCCCCATAGCTGGCGTGATGGTCGATCACCGTGGTCACGCCGTTTTCAATGCAGTCGATGAAGGTGGCATCCGCGCTGGCGGCGGTATCTTTCAACAGCAGGTGCCGATCAATCGTCCACCAAAGCTGATCCAAAATTTCCAAGAAAGTGCGTGGGTTGTTGCCCTTAATGGAAAGGCCCCGGGCAAAGGCGGAATAGATGTGGTTGTGGGCGTTGATCATGCCGGGCATGATGACGCCGCCTTTGGCGTCCAGCACCTGGGCATGGGGGTATTTGGCTTTCATCTCCCGGGCAGCGCCCACTTCTTTGATAAGCTTTCCCTCCAGTACCACCGCGCCGTTTTCCCAAAATGGACAAGCCTGATCCCGGGTCACTACGCGACCGTTGGCGATCATCAACATGATCGTTGCCCTCCTTTGTTGGCTCTCCTTGGCGATTCAAAAAACCGCTCCCAGGACAATCCTCTTTGTCCAAATGAGCGGCCCCTTAACGATGAGACAATGTCAAAGTCGGCTTCTTCCCATCGTGTGGAATAGCCCGTGCGCAAAGCACTTCCTTGCAGCCATTGTCGTCATTTGGTGATATGAAATTACAGTTTCAAGCAGGTTAAGCGTATCACATTTGCAGGAAGAAAGCAAGTGTTTTCCATTCATTTTCCAAGATGATGCTCAAAGAATGCCAGCTGTTGCGGCGTGTCCACATCCATCAGCTCCTGGGCGGAGGCTGCTTCCACGTAGCGCACGTGTCCCGCATGATTGCGGATCACCACGCTGCCTGCTTGCTCGCCGGTCAGGGCCAGAAGCTCGGTGAAATAGGCCTTGGAGAACAACACTGGCGCGCCGGGCTGCCCTTGGTAGGAAGCCCGGATGATGCCCTCCGGATTTGTTTCAAAGGTTTGGAGGAGCTTTTCCTGGGTGGCCGGGGAGCAGCCGGGTTGGTCGCCCATGCAAAAGAGGCAACCATCCATGTCCAGCATGGCCTCTATGCCCAAACGGATGGTGTCGCTGACCTGGGGCAGGCTGTGCAGCAGGGGTTCAAACCCCTCGGTCCTCGCCATGGCCGCGACAGTCTCATCCCGGGTCACCACCACTGTGCGGGCCAGTCCCTGTGGGAGGTTGTGAAAGGCATATGAAACCAGGGGTTTGCCCCCCAGGGACGCCAATAGCTTGTTGGTGCCAAAGCGCTTGGCAGCGCCGGAGGCCATGATCACGCAGCCGATTTTCATGCCGTCACCTCACGGTAAGCGTCGGGTGGTCCAGGGCTACTTTACCACAATAGGCTGGAAAAGAAAAGGGGCGATATCCATGAAAACTCGATTGACAAACCCAATAAACTGTGCTATTTTAAAATTGCCTCAGGTACAATCAAATAGCGATGGCTTATATAGGTCCGTGATACGGGCGGACGTGTCTACCAACCACCATAAATGGTTGTCTATAAGTCTTCTCTCAGTAATTGGAGAAGGTTTATGGGCGGCTCTTTTTGTATAGAGTAGAACCAGGGAAGATGGGAGGTGCATGGGATGAACAATGGCTTCGTGCTGCATGGAGACCTATGCGATAGCCCGCGCCTGGGTGAACTGAGAACGTTTCGTGACGGCTACTTGGTATGCGTGGACGGCAAGTCCCTTGGCGTTTTTCAATCTCTGCCGGAAGTATACGCAGCCTTGCCTTTGGTAGATTGCGCAGGAAAGCTGATTATCCCTGGGTTGGTGGATCTGCATATGCATGCGCCCCAGTACGCCTACTGCGCCCTGGGCATGGATTTGGAGCTGCTGGACTGGCTGAGCACCTATACCTTCCCTGAAGAAGCCAAGTACCAGGAGCTTTCCTACGCCAAACCGCAGTATCAGAAGGTGGCAGGTGATTTGCGTAAGGGGCCGAATACCCGCGCCATTTTGTTTGCTACGGTGCATGTGCCTGCCACGGTGTTGTTGATGGAACTGCTGGAAGAAACGGGTCTGGTGACGATGGTGGGCAAGGTGAACATGGATCGCAATACGTCGGATCGCTTGGTGGAGCCCAGCGCGCAGCAGTCCCTGGATGAAACCCACCGATGGCTTCAAAAGGTACGTAGCAAGTACAGCCGTACAACCCCCATCCTAACGCCCCGCTTCATTCCCAGTTGCAGCGATCCATTAATGGAGGGCCTTGGACAGATGCAAGAGGAGTACGGGTTGCCACTACAATCTCACTTGAGCGAAAACCTCAATGAATGTGCATGGGTCAAGGAGCTGTGCCCGGATAGCCAGAGCTATACCGACGCCTATGCCCGCTTTGCCATGATTAGGCCCGGTGCCCGCACGGTGATGGCCCATTGCGTATGGAACAGCCCCCAGGAGAGCCGGTTGATGAAAGCCGCGGGGACCTTTGTGGCCCATTGCCCCCAATCCAACACCAATTTGGCTTCAGGCATCGCGCCGGTGCGCCGGTACCTGCGGGAGGGGCTTTCTGTGGGGCTGGGCAGCGATGTGGCTGGCGGTGTGCACCCATCAATCTTTCGGGCGATGACGGATGCCATTCAGGTGTCCAAGTTGCGCTGGCGACTGGTGGACGACGCCCTGGAGCCGCTCACGGCGGCGGAGGCCTTCTACTTGGGTACCAAGGGCGGTGGAACGTTCTTTGGCCAGGTGGGCTCTTTTGAAGAAGGCTACGAGATGGATGCCCTGGTGATGGATGACGTTGAATTGGGCACGCCTTGTGTTGCCAGCATCGAAAACCGGCTGGAGCGGGCCATGTACCTGTCGGAGGACCGGCATATTGCACACAAATACGTACGGGGAGAGCGGCTGTTCTAAAACTTGGTTGATCCCCGGGAAACAGGGGTATATCATAGAAGATCAGACACCACATCCGACAATACCAATGCGCTTCGTGCGATGGAATGGAGGGATCCCAAGATGAGCGTTGGAAAGAGCATCCATCGGGTGGATGCGTATGACAAGGTGACCGGGCGGGCCATGTATACAGACGATCTGGCCGCGCCGGGAATGCTGGTGGCCAAGGTGGTCAGGAGCACCATTGCCAATGGCCTGGTCAAAAGCTTTGATCTGACCCAGGCCGAAAAAGTGCCGGGCGTGGTAAAGATATTCACATGCTTTGATTCGCCCAAGATCGACTTTCCCACGCCGGGTCATCCCTGGTCCACAGACCCCAGCCACCAGGATGTCAGCGACCGCAGGCTGCTGAACCAGCGGGTCCGCATCTATGGAGATGACATCGCCGTGGTGGTGGCTGAGGACGAGGTGGCAGCCAGCCGGGCCGTCCGCTTGGTGAAGGTGGAATATGAGGAGTATCCCGCCATCACCACGCCGCAGCAAGCCATGGCGGAAGGGGCAACCCAACTGCATGACAAGTCTCCAAACAACATTCTGCGGGAGACCAGCATCGTGATGGGCGATGTGGGCTTTGAGGAGGCGTGCCAAGGGGCGGCCTTGGTGCTTACGGGCAGTTACGCCACCCAGGCGGTGCAGCATAGCCACCTTGAGGTGCCTGTATCTTATGCCTATATGGAGCAGGGACGCATCGTGGTGGTATCCTCCACGCAGATTCCCCACATCGTGCGCCGGGTGATCGGCCAAGCCACAGGGCTTCCCTGGGGCAAAATCCGCGTGATCAAGCCCTACATCGGCGGCGGATTTGGCAATAAACAGGAGGTGCTCTATGAGCCTCTAAACGGTTGGCTCACCTACATGCTGGGTGGCCGCCCGTTGAAGCTGGAGCTGAGCCGGGAGGAGACCATGGCCTGCACCCGTACCCGCCACGCCATCAGCTTTGAGATCACCAGCGCGGTGAGCAAGGAAGGCCGCCTGCTGGCCCGCCAGGTGAAGGCGGTTTCCAACCAAGGCGGCTACGCCTCCCATGGGCATGCCATCATCATGAATGCCATGAACGAGTTTAAGATGCTCTACCAGGACGAAAAAGCACTGGAGCTGCACGCTAAGACTGTATACACCAACATCGCCACCGGCGGCGCCATGCGGGGCTATGGCATCCCCCAAGCCATTTTTGCCTTGGAATCCCACATGGAGGACATTGCGCTGAAACTGGGCATGGATTCCATTGACATCCGCAAAAAGAACCATATGAAGTTGGGCTTTGTGGATAAGACCACCGGCATCACCTGCTATTCCACGGGCCTGGAGGAGTGCATCCGCAAGGGCCGAGAGTACATCCGGTGGGACGAGAAGCGCAAGAAGTATCAAAACCAGAGCGGGCCCATCCGCCGGGGCGTGGGCATGGCAATTTTCAGCTACAAAACAGGCGTATATCCCATTTCGTTGGAGACAGCCTCCTGTCGCATTATTTTGAATCAGGATGGTTCGGTCCAGATCCAGCTGGGAGCCACCGAGATCGGCCAGGGCGCGGACACCGTGTTCGTACAGATGGCCGCGGAGACCATGGGCTATCCGGTGGAGGATGTGCACATCGTCTCCACTCAGGACACCGACGTGGCGCCCTTTGACACCGGGGCCTACGCTTCCCGGCAGACCTACGTCACCGGCATGGCCATCAAGCAGACTGCGCAGATCTTTAAGGAAAAGGTGCTAGCCTATGCCGCAAAGATGTTGGAAATCAAGGGCATTCACACCGAACCGGACGAACTTGATGTGTTGAATGGCAAGATTGTTGGCAAGGACGGCAAGGAAGCCATCAAACTGGGCGATGTGGCCATGGAAGCCTTTTACAGCCTTACGGATCAGACCCACATCGTGGCGGAGAGCACCTATCAATGCAAGGACAATACCTTCGCTTTTGGTGTGTGTTTCGCGGAGATTGAGGTGGACATCCCCCTGGGCAAGATCAAGGTCATTGACATCATCAACGTCCACGACAGCGGCATTTTAATCAACCCCAAGCTGGCGGAGGCGCAGGTGCACGGTGGCATGAGCATGGCGCTGGGCTACGGCCTGAGCGAGCAGATGCTCTTTGATGACAAAGCTCAGCTGCTTAACGACAACTTGCTGGATTACAAGCTCCCCACCGCCCTGGATACGCCGGATTTAACCGCGGACTTTGTGGAGACCAACGATCCTTCCGGCCCCTATGGAAACAAGGCCCTGGGAGAGCCCCCGGCCATCCCCGGCGGCGCGGCACTGCGCAATGCGCTGCTCCACGCCACCGGCGTCGCGGTGAACAGCCTGCCGCTGTACCCGCAAAAGCTAACTGAACACTTCAACGCCGCGGGCTTGATCGACTGAAAGGAGGGGACAGAGCATGTATGACATTGAAAAGCTGGTAACCGCTATAAGCGTCCCCGAAGCGCTGGAGGCATTGGCGGCGGACGAAAAGGCCATCGTCATTTCCGGCGGCAGCGATGTGCTGATCAAGATCCGGGAGGGCAAGCTGGCCGGATGCAGCCTGGTGAGCATCCACGGCATCCCGGAGCTGAAAGGCGTGACCTTGGAAAAGGACGGTACCCTTGCCATTGGACCGGGGAACACATTCAGCGAGATCACGGAAAACGAGTTGATCCAAAAACATATTCCCGCCCTAGGCTATGCCACAGATCAGGCCGGTGGGCCGCAGCTGCGCAACATTGGCACCATCGGAGGAAATATTTGTAATGGTGTTACCAGCGCGGATAGCGCCTCCACCTTGCTCACCTTAAACGCCGTGCTGGAGATTACCGGTTCCAAAGGAACGCGGCAGGTGAAGATGGAAGAATTCTACGCGGGGCCGGGTAGGGTACATTTAGAGCATGGGGAGTTGCTGACCAAGATTCTCATCGGCAAGCAAGCGTATGACGGGTATAGCGGGCATTATATCAAGTATGCCATGCGCAACGCTATGGACATCGCCACCCTGGGCTGCGCCGTCCATGTGAAGATGGAAGGCAAGAAGATCGCCGATGTGCGGCTGGCCTTTGGTGTGGCCGGGCCTGTGCCCATGCGTTGCAAAGCCGCAGAGCAGGCTGTGATAGGCAAAGAAAGCAGTGAAGCGACCTTGAAGCTTTTTGGCGACACCGCGTTGGGCGAAGTAAACCCGCGCACCAGCTGGCGTGCCAGCAAGGAGTTCCGCCAGCAACTGGTGCGAGAGCTAGCCACAAGGGCGCTGGCGCATGCGATCCGCAATGGGGGAGGCGAGCCGAAATGAAGATAATCCATTTGACCGTAAACGGAAGGTCCACTGAGGTTGCTATTGATGAGCGGGAATCCTTGGCGGACACTTTGCGCAAACGCCTGGGGCTCACCAGTGTGAAGAAGGGTTGCGAGGTGGGGGAATGCGGCGCCTGTACCGTGTTGGTGGATGGCAAGAGCATTGACAGCTGCATCTATCTTTCCTTGTGGGCGGATGGCAAAAGCATTCTAACCGTGGAAGGGCTGGTGGGCCCTGGCGGCGAGCTGAACCCTGTGCAGCAGGCCTTTGTGGAAGAAGCGGCGGTGCAATGCGGATTCTGCACCCCGGGTCTCATTATGACGGCGGTGGAGATCGTGGGCACTGGCAAGCAATACACCCGGGACGAGCTCCGCAAGCTGATCTCCGGCCACCTGTGCCGCTGCACCGGGTATCAGAACATCGTGAACGCCGTGGAGCGGGTGGTGAACGAGACGCACAAAGCAGTGGGCAAATAAGCGATATGAAATCAAAATGATGAAATACACCTAAACCAACAGCCCGCCGGATGGCGGGCTGTTGGCGATAGGGGGTTGCTTGCTGCAGCATGTCTTATGTAAAGGGGTTATAAAACCGCCCTTTGTTAAGAATGTTGAGCCCAATGGCCACCAGCACCATCAAAGCGCATATGCCAACCACAACATAATCCCATTTGGTGAAGGGGCGGCCTCTGTACCAGGTGCGTTTTAGATTTTTGCCAAAGCTTCGTAACTCCATCGCGTTGGAGATGGTCTCAATTTTGTCCAGGCTGGAGAAGATAAGGGGTAAGAGAATCGCCATGGCCCCCTTCACCCGGGCGCTGAGTTTGGCTTTGGGGGACATATCAATGCCGCGCGCCCGTAAAAGCATAAATATCGCGGCCGTGGAAGGTATAACTTTCGCTGCTGCCCGGCAACCGATTGATGGTTTCATCAATTTGGCGTGCCTGTGCCAAGCCAATGGTACGCTTGACATGGGTTAAGGTGCCATTGTCCGGTGTAATGATATATTGCCCGCCCTGGGTTTTCACCGCGATGCTGCGCCGAGTAGAGCCAACGCCTGGATCCACCACACTGACAAAGACACTGCCAGCAGGCCAATATCCCACGGTTTGGATGAGACGGTAGCTGGCCTCCCAAATGTCATACTGACTGATTTCATGGGTTAGATCAAAGATGCGAATGCCTTCACAAACGCCTTCCGCAACACCGTACATGGCGCTGACCGCACCATCCCCGTGACCAAAGTCAGATTGAAGAATCAGAGGTTTCATGAAGGGCTCCCTTATCCATCACATTTCCTGCTGGAACCGCAGTTATTATACTGTGACAGGTTTGGCATTGTCAATTCTTTCTATGGATTTTGAATGGTAAAGCAAGAGGGAAACAGCGCAACACCACCAAAGGAGAAAGGTTGCGGGGGAGGACTGCATGAGACATCTGGCTTATGGGGGGCAGAACCTATTGCCAGGTTTCACTGAGAAACGCCATGCGGACACTCAGGAAATTTCGAAGAAAGTCGATGTTCTCCTCCAAGGTTTCACCGGTATCTACCGAGTGGGATTTGCGTCTATTGATGGGCCAGCGGACACGGTTCATTTCGGCCGAGGTTGCAAAGTGCGCGGCATAGTCGTCCAGGGATTTTAGTTCTCCGGTGGGATCCATTTCCTCGCCGATGAGTACCCGAAGCGCAGGAACGAATTGCTCGCGATAGGTCGTTTTGACCGCTGCCAAAAACTCCTCATGGGCTACGGCTTTGGGCCAAAAATAGAAGGTCTGGCCGGTGTCCACCGCAGCATAGAGATACTTGGCCGAGGCAAAGCGCGGGTTATAGGATTTTGCAAAATTGCCATAGGCGCTGTCGTAATCCCACACGGGGCCGGCAAAAGCGGTGGTGCTTTGCCAATCCGCAGGCTTATAATAAAACTGACTGGTTTTGTTGGCATCCAGGTTCTTGGCAATTTCCTCCACGATATACTTTCGCACCATGGAGTCGAAATTCATAATCTGCGTATAATGCTTGCCCGTTTCCTTGTCGATACCGTCCTCGGCGCTCAGGGCATTTTCATAGCTCTGGAAAAATTGCCGGATGTATGCCACCTGCTCCACAGAGGCGAATTCCGGCTCCTTGATTACGATTGCCTGGCCATATCGGGTCACAAAGCCGCTCATCTCAGGCTTGTACCGGGGCTCGATTTCCAACTCCAGCAGATAGCCGCCCGTGATGTCCTCCGGGTTTTCGGGGATTTCATAACCCTTGCCGGAGTTGGCTTCATATCCTTTTTGGCCCCAGAAGGGGTATTCGGACAGGACATTGCCATTGGCTTCCTCGGTGGCTTTTTCTAGGTCGGTGATTTCAATGCGGTTCTCGTTGATGTGTACCTTTTCACAAAGCAGGTAGGTGCCCTTGTACTCTTTGTCGACGTAGAGATCGATATACTCACTCTTGCTGCTGTATTCCAACCCTACTTTGGCGGCCATATCAAAGGTGATCCGGTTGCGCATCATGGAATAGTCGTTGTACTCGGCCAGCAACAGCCAGGTTTTGCACTTGCCCATGCCAAACAGGTCGGTGGAATGTTCCAGTTTGATCTGATACGGTTTTTTGGGAAATTGGAAGGTGGCGTTGCCCCTGCCCTTGATCTGGGTCAAGGGCCCCTGGTAGAGCGCTTCGCCGTCCTTATCCAGCAACAGCATATCCGCGGTTTCTTCGTACTCGGTGGTGCGGTGGAGCTGTTCCAACGTGCCATTTTGCGTGGTGATCCACATGGAGGGCAAGTTGGCGGACCGCATCAC
>JAVBSI010000063.1:0-47230 GCA_031556815.1 Eubacteriales bacterium
ATGCAGAAATTCGGCTACAAGAATGTGAACCAAGTGCCCCGGCTCCACAAGGTTGTCATCAACATGGGCCTGGGCGACTGCAAAGACAATCCCAAGGCGCTGGAGACCGCCGTGGCGGAGCTGGCAACCATTTCCGGCCAAGCGCCGCTGGTGACCAAGGCCCGCAAGTCCGTGGCAAACTTCAAGCTTCGCCAGGGAATGAGCATCGGCGCCAAGGTGACGCTGCGGGGCGCCCGGATGGAAGAGTTTGTGGATAAGCTGGTGAACGTCACCCTTCCCCGCGTGCGCGACTTTCGCGGCGTAAGCGACAAGGCTTTTGACGGCCGCGGCAACTACGCCCTGGGCGTGCGTGAGCAGCTGATCTTCCCCGAGATCGACTACGATAAGGTGGATAAGATCCGGGGCATGGAAATGATTTTTGTCACCACGGCCCATACCGACGAGGAATGCAAGGAATTGCTTCAGCTGCTCGGTATGCCGTATCCACAGTAAGCTAGGGAAGGGAGATCAAAACAGTGGCCAAGACAAGCATGAAAATCAGACAGGCAAGAGCGCCCAAGTTCTCTACCCGGGCTTACACCCGGTGTCGTCTGTGCGGGCGTCCCCACGCGGTTTTGCGCAAGTACGGCATTTGCCGCATTTGCTTTAGAGAGCTGGCCTACAAGGGCCAAATCCCCGGTGTCCGCAAGGCCAGTTGGTAAGCGGGAAAGAACGGAAGGAGGTTCTATCATGGTTGTGAATGATCCCATCGCCGATATGCTGACCCGCATCCGCAACGCGCAGGTTGCCAAGCACGACGCAGTCGTTCTGCCCGCTAGCAACGCCAAAAAAGCGATTGCGAAGATCCTTCTGGCGGAAGGCTATGTCAAATCGGTTGATTTTTTGGATGAAGGCCCCCAGGGCAACATCAAAATCGTGCTCAAATATGTCAATGGGAAGCAGCAGCCGGTCATTGCCGGACTCAAGCGGATTTCCAAGCCCGGCCTTAGGGTGTATGCCCGCAGCGAGGAGCTGCCTAAAGTTTTGGGCGGCCTTGGCATCGCCATCATCAGCACCAGCAGAGGGCTGATGACGGACCGGGAAGCCCGCAAGCAACTGATCGGCGGCGAAGTGCTGGCCTACATCTGGTAAACCGACACGCAATGGAGGTGGATTACAATGTCTCGAATCGGAAAACTTCCGATCACAGTCCCCGCGGGCGTGACGGTGGATGTGGATAACAACAATACCGTGACGGTAAAGGGCCCCAAAGGCACCCTGACCCAGGCGGTAAACCCGGATATCAAGCTCAAACAGGACGGCGGCGTACTCACGCTGGAACGCCCCAGCGACGCCAAGCCCCACAAGGCCATGCATGGGCTGTACCGCAGCCTGGTGAACAACATGGTGGTGGGTGTCTCCGCAGGATTTTCCAGAACCCTGGAGCTGGTGGGCACCGGCTACCGCGCCCAGGCAGAGGGCAAGAAGCTGACCATCAACATCGGCTTCTCCCATCCCGTGGTGATGGAAGCCCCCGAAAACGTGAAGTTTGAAACCCCGGCCCCTACGAAGATCGTGGTTTCGGGCATCAACAAACAAGTGGTTGGCAACCTTGCCGCCGATATTCGCGCCATCCGCAAACCCGAGCCCTACCTGGGCAAGGGCATCAAGTACGAGGGCGAGCATATCCGGCGCAAGGAAGGCAAGACCGGCAAGTAAGAAAAAGGGGAGTGAACGCAAATGTACAAAAAGCGTGACCGCAACGCAGACCGTTTGATTCGTCATGCCCGTGTACGCAAAAAGATCAGCGGCACCCCGGACATGCCGCGTCTGTGCGTATATCGCAGCCTGAATAACATCTACGCCCAGGTGATTGACGATACCAAGGGCGTGACGCTGGCCGCCGCCTCCACCCAGGAGAAGGACGTGCTGGCCAAACTGAAAGATACCGACAAGAAGGGCGCTGCTAAGATCGTTGGCAAGCTCATTGCCGAGCGTGCGACCAACGCTGGCGTCAAGACCGTGGTGTTTGATCGAGGCGGCTATGTCTATACAGGCCGTGTGGCTGAGTTGGCCACTGCCGCCCGCCAGGCCGGTCTTGAATTCTAAGAAGGAGGACGAACGCATGCAACGCATGGAACAGGCCAGCGAATTCAAAGAGAGACTCGTTGCCGTGAACCGCGTGACCAAGGTTGTCAAGGGCGGCCGTAACTTCCGTTTCTCCGCGCTGGTCGTGGTGGGCGATGAAAACGGCCGCGTAGGCGCGGGCATGGGCAAGGCCGCTGAAATTTCCGAAGCCATCCGCAAGGGTGTGGAGGATGCCAAAAAGCATCTGATTCATGTGCCCCTGGTGGGAACCTCGATTCCCCACGAGAGCACAGGCCTATTTGGCACGGGAAAAGTAGTGCTGCTGCCCGCCCCCGAAGGTACCGGCGTGATCGCGGGCGGAGCCGCCCGCGCGGTGCTGGAGCTGGCGGGCGTCAAGGACATCCGCACCAAGAGCTATGGCACCAACAACAAGATCAACATGGTCAAGGCCACTGTGGAAGGGCTTCGCCTGCTGCGCTCCGCCGAGCAGGTAGCCAAGCTGCGGGGCAAGACCGTGGAAGAAATTTTGGGCTAAGGAGGAAGGCGAAGCAATGAAGCTTGTCATTACCCTGAAAAAGTCACCCATCGCCAGCCTCCAAGTGCACAAGGATACCTGTGCCGCCTTGGGCTTGCGCAAAGTGGGCCAAACCGTAGAAAAAGAAGACAACCCCAGCATCCGTGGACAAATTTTTCGCGTACAGCATATGGTCAGCGTGAAAGAGGTGGCGGGTGAAATCGCCAAGAAGGCTGACCAGGTGAAACAAACCGTGAAAACCACCGTCCAAAAAGCGGAGCAGGCTGCCCAGAAGGTCGTGGAGAAGAAAGCCGCCGCCGCCAAAGCGGCTGTGGAGACGGTGGCCAAGGAGGCCAAGGCCGACGTAGCCAAGGCGGAAGACGCCGTGGAGAAGAAAGCCGCCGCCGTCAAAGCGGCTGTGGAGACGGTGGCCAAGGAGGCCAAGGCCGACGTAGCCAAGGCGGAAAAGGCCGTGGAAAAGAAAGCCGCCGCCGCCAAAGCGGCTGTGGAGCAGGTGGCCAAGGATGCCAAGGCTGACGTAGCCAAAGCGGAAAAGGCCGTGGAAAAGGCCGTGGAAAAGAAAGCCACTGCGGTCAAGGCCAGCGCCCAGAAGGCGGTAAAGGATGCCAAGGCGGACGTTGCCAAGGCGGAAAAGGCCGTGGAAAAGAAGGCCGCCGCGGTCAAGAAAGCAACCGCTGATATGTAAGGAGGGAACCCCCAATGAAATTGCACGAGTTAGGGCCCGCTGCAGGTTCCACCACCGCGCCCAAACGCCTCGGCAGAGGTGTGGGTTCGGGATTGGGCAAAACCTCCGGCAAGGGTCATAAGGGCGCCAAGGCCCGCTCCGGCGGCGGCAAGCGCCCAGGCTTTGAGGGCGGCCAGATGCCCTTGTACCGTCGCGTGCCCAAGAAGGGCTTTACCAACATCTTTCGGAAGGAATATGCCACGGTCAACGTGGGCCAGCTGGAGATCTTTGACAGCGGCGCTGTGGTGACGGTAGACATGCTCAAGGAGGCCGGCCTGGTCAAAAAGACAATGGCAGGCGTCAAAATCCTTGGCAACGGTGATCTCACCAAGAAGATGACCGTACAGGCCGCCCGATTTACACAGACCGCAAAGGAAAAGATCGAGGGCCTCGGCGGGAAGGCCGAGGTGAAGTGATATGCCAAAGACGATGAATAAGGTGGGGGCGTGGTCTTCCATCCGCAACGCTTGGCGTGTGGACGACATTCGGAAAAAGCTGATCTATACCTTCCTCATGCTGATGCTTTTCCGCTTGGTGGGCGTGGTTCCCGCACCTGGCGTAGATTACGCCAGGGTTGTCGCGCAGATGGGCTCCCAACAGCTCCCCCTGCTGGATTTGCTGAACATGATGACGGGCAATAACTTTTCCAATATGACCATCATGGCCATGGGTATTTCCCCCTACATCAACAGCAGCATCATCATGCAGCTGCTCACCATTGCCATCCCGGCGCTGGAACGGCTGCAAAAGAGCGGCCCGGAGGGCCAGAAAAAGATCGCGGCCATTACCCGTTATGTTACCGTGGGCTTGGCCGTGGTTCAAGCCATTGGGTTGGTGGCCAGCTTGGGCTATATCCGCAGCGATCCCCGCTGGTTCAACATGATTTTGGTGGGCGTGAGCATGGCAGGCGGTACCGCTCTGGCCATGTGGATCGGGGAAAGAATTACGGAAAAAGGGATCGGCAACGGCATCTCCCTGCTGATCTTTGCGGGTATTGCCAACAACCTGTACATCGGCATCTTCAACCTGGTTTCGGGCGCGCTCGGCGCCACCAGCCTGACCCCGTGGGTCACGCTGCTCAGCGTGCTGTTGCTGGCCATGGTGATGATCGTGCTGGTGACTTTTGTGGATCTGGGCATGCGCCGCATCAACGTGCAGTTCGCCAAGCGGGTGTCCGGCCGGAAGATGTATGGCGGGCAGAACTCTGTGATCCCCATGAAGGTGGTCAGCGTGGGCGTGCTGCCCTTGATCTTCGCCTATTCCTTTATGGCCTTCCCAGGCACCATTATCCAGCTGCTGGGCGGTACCAATTCGGGTATCTACCTGTGGTGGTCCCAGTACATGCATAGCGGATCGCCCTGGTATTTGCTGGTGACCGCGCTGCTGATCATCGCCTTCACCTACTTCTATACGTCCATTTCCTTCAATCCTGAGGATATCGCCAAAAACATCCAGCAACAGGGGGGCGCGGTGCCCTCGGTGCGCCCAGGCAAGCCCACCGTGGATTATTTGAGGCGCATCAACAGCCGGCTGACGCTGTTCGCGGCCCTGTTCCTGGCAGTGCTGGCCACAGTGCCCGCCCTGGCTACCTCTGGACTTAACACCCAGATCCCATTCGCGGCCAGCAGCCTGCTGATCGCGGTGAGCGTGGTGCTGGAGACCAAGCGCCAGTTGGACGACCTACTGGTGAGCCGCAATTATGACAAAATCTCCTAGCCAGGCGCTCCCCAAGGGCTTCGGCCCTTGGGACGACCGCGTTGCGCAGCCCGGCAAAAGAGTGCGCTAAAGCCGCAGGGGGCCCAGCCCCCTGCGCTTTTGGGCGTTTGCCAACGATCATCTCGCGCCCAAGGCGGTTTTGTGGTATAATAAACCGTTACCGTTTTCCAAGGGTAAGGAGGCGAAGACATGAACCTCATCTTTTTAGGCCCCCCCGGCGCAGGCAAGGGCACACAAGCCCAGCTGATTTGCGCCAAGCTTGCCATTGCCCATATCTCCACCGGCGACATGCTCCGCGCGGCCATCGCGGCCGGGACGGAAACGGGACTGAAGGCCAAGGGGTTCATGGACGCGGGACAGCTGGTGCCTGACGAGGTGGTGATTGCGCTGGTGAAGGAGCGCGTCGCCCAGCCGGATTGCCGCCATGGGTATATCCTGGACGGATTTCCCCGCACAGCGGAGCAAGCCCAGGCGCTGGATGGCATTGCCAAGATCGACGCCGTCATCAATTTGCAGGTGGACGATGATGTGCTGGTGAAGCGGCTGTCCGGGCGGCGGGTATGCCCCAAGTGCGGCGCAACCTACCATACGGATTTGCTGGCGGGCAAGACCGCCTGCCAGGCCGAGGGCGAGGCGCTGGTCCAGCGGGATGACGACAAAGCCGAAACCGTACTCAGCCGCTTGCGGGTGTATCACAACCAAACCGCGCCGCTGATTGACTATTACCAGGCCAAGGGCATCTTGCACCCCATCAATGGCGCGCAAGGCCTGGAAGAGATCACGGCGGAGATCACCAAGACCCTTGAGGCGCTTGCATGATTTATCTTAAAAATGCCCAGCAGTTGGACAGCATGCGCCATGCGGGAGCGCTGCTTTATGAGGTGCTTTGCCGCTTGCGGGAGGCCATCAAGCCGGGGGTCAGCACCGCGGCCTTGGATGTGTACGCGGAGCAACTGATCCGAAAACACAAGGCCACGCCTTCTTTCCTGGATTACCACGGCTATCCGTCTACCCTGTGCACCTCCCTCAACGAGCAGGTGGTGCATGGCATCCCTTCGGAAAGCGTGTTTCTCAAGGAAGGGGATATCCTTTCCGTGGATTGCGGGCTGGTGCTGGAGGGCTGGCAGGCGGACAGCGCCTTTACCGTGGGCGTAGGCAAGATTTCGCCGGAAAAGCAGCAGCTGATCGACGTGACGGAAGAGTGCTTTTTCAAGGGGATTCGCCAGGCGGTGATGGGCAACAGCGTGGGGGACATCGGCCACGCGGTGCAGACCTACGCGGAAAGCTTTGGTTACGGCGTGGTGCGGGACCTCACCGGTCATGGCATCGGCCGCAACATGCATGAGGAGCCCAGCGTTCCCAATTTCGGCAAGCCCGGCCATGGCGTAAAGCTGCGCCCGGGCATGACGCTGGCCATCGAGCCCATGATCGCCATGGGAGATTACCATGTCAGCGAGCTGGAGGACGGCTGGACCATCGTGACCCAGGACCAAAGCCTGTGTTCCCACTATGAACACACCATTGTGGTGGGCGAAACCGGCTTGCCGGAGCTGCTCACCTATCCAGGATTTGTCCTGACGGAGGAACAGTAAGTGAAGGTCATTCCCTTGGAGCTGGGCCGGGTTGCGGTGTCCAAGCAGGGGCACGACAAGGGCGATTGGTTTGTGGTGGTTGGCGCCTACGACGAAAGGCACGCGCTGATTGCCGACGGTCGCCACCGCAGGCTGGAAAAGCCCAAAAAGAAGCAGACCAAGCACCTGAAGGCCAGGCCCTATGTGGCGCAAGCCATTGCCGATGCGCTCAGCAAGGGGAGCGCTTTGCTGGACAGCGACATCCGCAAGGCCATCCAGGCGGCCAGGGAAGCCCTGGCACAGGCGGAACCAAACCCGCCGCCCCCCTATCCAAACCAGCCCGGGGGCAAGGCCCCCTGTCATCAAAAGGAGGAATGCGCGCTTGTCAAAGAGTGATGTCATTGAAATGGAAGGCACGGTTATCGAGGCGCTTCCCAACGCGATGTTCCAAGTGGAGCTCCCCGGCGGGCACCGGATCATGGCACATATTTCGGGGAAAATGCGCATGAATTTCATCCGCATCTATCCCGGCGACAAAGTGACCATCGAAATGTCGCCTTACGACCTGACCCGCGGCCGCATCACGTGGCGCAGCAAGGGCTAGGGATGGTCGATAATCTTTGGGCGGGTTTTCGTCCGCCCAGCAGCAAAGGAGGTACGCCGCATGAAAGTTCGTCCCTCGGTCAAGCCGATTTGTGAAAAGTGCAAGATCATCCGCCGCAAAGGGCGCGTGATGATTATCTGCGAAAACCCCAAGCACAAGCAAAAGCAGGGGTAAGCAGCCAAAAAGGTGGCGGTCGCCACTTTTTTTGTGCTCTGCTGGAAAAGCGCAAATCAACAGCTTTGCGCTGGGCCCGGCGCCGGGCATGAGCCCAGGCACCACAACATCTTGGGGCTGTGCACGGCAGCGCTCCCCATTTTCGAAATTTTTCTGGGAAATAGTCCTTCATACCTGTAAAAAGTTGTTGTTCCCAGCGGGAAAGTATGCTATACTTCAAAAGTTAGGCTACACAGGGCCATGGGCGGCTGCATGCGCGTCAACAGCGTGTGACCATGGGCTGTACGGCCAACAGCATTGACAAAGCGCGGCAGTTCTCCAATGTCGCGCGGGGTCTTGGGCGTTGCCCCTGTCTCTACGCGGACGGCGCCAACTTCAAGAGACCCCGGCTCTAGCGAGCATGGTGAAAATAGCAGGAGGTGGAACCACTCATGGCACGTATTGCGGGCGTAGACCTGCCCAGGGAAAAGCGCGTGGAAGTCGGGCTTACCTACATCTTTGGCATCGGCCTGGCAACTTCGCAGAAGATCGTGAAGGAAACCGGCATCAGCCCCGACACCCGCGTGAAGGATCTATCAGAACAAGAGATCAGCAAACTTCGTGAGTACATCGAGCACCATGTGAAAGTGGAAGGCGACCTGCGCCGGGAAGTTTCGATGAACATCAAGCGATTGGTGGAAATCGGTTGCTACCGTGGCGTGCGCCACCGTCGCGGCCTGCCGGTGCGCGGGCAAAACACCAAGACCAACGCCCGGACCCGCAAGGGGCCCAAGCGTACCATCGCGGGCAAGAAAAAGGCCACCAAGTAAGCTTTTGGCTTGATTGCCGCAAAACGGCATAGCCCAGGGCAGCCCCAATCATTGCTTTCTTAACAATTGGAGGGATAAACAGAATGGCACCCAAACAGAAGTTAAAGAAGGTTTCGCGCAAGCGCCGGGAGAAAAAACTGGTGGAGCGTGGCGCAGCGCATATCCGTTCTTCCTTTAACAACACCATTGTCACCCTGACAGACACCAACGGAAACGCCCTCAGCTGGGCCAGCGCCGGTGGGCTGGGGTTCCGCGGCAGCAAAAAGTCCACGCCTTTTGCCGCGCAAATGGCCGCCGAGACGGCCGCCAAGGCCGCCATGGAGTTTGGCCTAAAGACGGTGGAAGTCTACGTCAAAGGCCCGGGTTCCGGGCGGGAGGCCGCCATCCGCAGCCTGCAAGCCGCAGGCTTGGAAGTGAACATGATTAAAGACGTTACACCCATTCCGCATAACGGATGCCGTCCGCCCAAGCGTAGAAGAGTGTAAGAGAATCGAGGAGGTACAAGGATTATGGCAAGATATACCGATTCCGTATGCCGTATGTGCCGCCGCGAGGGCACCAAGCTCTTCTTGAAGGGCGAAAAGTGCTTCTCGTCCAAGTGCGCGGTCACCCGCCGTCCCACGCCCCCGGGCCAGCACGGTCAAGCCCGGCAGCGCAAGGCCAGCGAGTACGGCCTACAGCTTCGTGAAAAGCAAAAGGCAAGGCGCGCCTATGGCCTGATGGAAGGCCAGTTTAAGCGCACCTTCATCCGCGCCACAGGCATGAAGGGCATCACCGGCGAAAACCTGCTGCAACTGTTGGAGCTGCGGCTGGACAATGTGGTTTACCGCTCCGGGCTGGGCGACAGCCGCGCCCAGGCGCGGCAGTTTGTATGCCATGGGCTGATTACCGTCAATGGCAAAAAGGTGGACATCCCTTCCTATAGCTGCAAGCAGGGGGATGTGATCAGCGTGCGCGCCACCCGTACGGACATGGAGCATTTTAAAGTGGTGAAGGCAGGTATCAACCGTGTGGTTCCCAAGTGGATCACCTCGGATGCCGCTAACCTGACCGCCACGGTAAGCGCGCTGCCGGCCAGGGACGATGTGGACCTTACGCTACAGGAAAACATGATTGTCGAGTTCTACTCTCGTTAACGATGTGGCGCTTCTCCCTCAATCAACAGGAGCCGAACAGGAGGGCCAAAACGAATGATCGAAATCGAAAAAGCGCGAATCGAACGTGTAGATGGGACCCCGGACAACCGCTATGGCAAGTTTGAGATCGAGCCGCTGGAGCGCGGTTTTGGCAACACGTTGGGCAATGCCCTGCGCCGTGTGCTGCTAAGCTCTCTGCCCGGCGTTGCGGTAACCGGCATCGCCATTGACGGTATCCAGCATGAGTTTTCCACTGTGCCGGGCGTGACGGAGGACGTGACGGAGATGATCCTCAATTTGAAGGAGCTCTCCGCCAAACTGTACTCCGACCAGCCCAAAACCGTGACGCTGAATGTGAGGGGCCCCGCGGTGGTTACCGCCGAGGACATCGCCATCGACGATGAACTGGAGATCATTGATCCCCGGCTGCATATCGCCACGCTGAATGAGGACGCGCATCTGCAAATGACGCTGACGCTGGACAAGGGCCGGGGTTATGTGAGCGCGGATAAAAACAAATCCAGCAACATGCCCATCGGTTTTATCCCCATGGATTCCATTTTTACCCCCATCCGCAAGGTCAACTACACGGTGGAGGACACCCGCGTAGGGCAAATCACCGACTATGACAAACTGATCCTGGAAGTGTGGACCAATGGCAGCGTACAGCCGGACGAGGCCGTCAGCCTCGCCGCGAAGATCTTGACCGAGCATCTCAGCCTCTTTGTGAGCCTCACCGACCAGGTGATGCCCATTTCCTTCACCGACCAAGAGGATGACAAGAAGGAAAAGGTGCTGGAGATGACCATCGAGGAGCTGGATTTAAGCGTTCGCGCTTACAACTGCTTAAAGCGCGCGGGCATCAACACGGTGGCCGAGCTGGTGCAGCGCAACCAAGAAGACATGATGAAAGTTCGCAACCTTGGCCGCAAGAGCTTGGAGGAAGTCGAGCAAAAGCTGGAAGCCCTCAACCTCTCTTTGCGCCCCAGCGACGAATAGGAGGAATAACCCATGGCACAACGCAAATTGGGCCGTCCTGCGGATCAGCGCAAAGCCTTGCTCCGCAATCAGGTGACCAACCTGATCTGGTATGGCCGCATTGAAACCACTGAGGCGAGGGCCAAGGAAGTGCGCCGCGCCGCTGAAAGGCTGATTACGTTGGCTTTGCAGGAGTGCGACAATACCGTCGCGGTCACCAAGTCAACGCATAATGAGAAGGGGCAGTTGGTCACGCTGGACGTGGTGAACGACGCGCCCAGCAAGCTCCACGCCCGCCGCATGATCATGAGCTACCTCTACGAGCTCAAGGATGTGCGCAAAAAGGGCGAGGACAAGGACGATTTCAAGGAGCGCACCAAGGATATCAAATATCCCGTGGTGGAAAAGCTGTTTCGGGAGATCGGACCCAAGTTCAAAAAGCGCAACGAGGAAAAAAAGTGCGCCGGGGGGTATACCCGCATTTACAAGCTGGGGCCCCGCCGGGGTGACGCGGCGGAAATGTGCGTCATCGAGATCATCTGATCGCGGCCAACGGCAAGCAAGCGAAACCCGTCCGGATTCCGGGCGGGTTTCGCCTGTTCCAAAAGCGGCCGCGCGGCTGGTGATACCAGGCTTGCAAGGCTTTTCCCTTTTTGATATGATGGACAAGCAATATTGCGGCGGAACCTGCGCACACTAGCCAAGAGGTGTGTGCAAGTGGATGAGAAAGACGTGCGAGAAGCGCCGGCAACGCAAGAGGGACCCTTGGCAAGCGAGCCCCAGCCCCCCTCGGATCCTGCGATGGCCCACCTGGTGATTCAGCAAATCGATCGGTGGGTCGCGCAGATGGAACAGCTGCGGTTGGCGGAGTACCTGCGCTATGTGAACAACCACAAGCGGGTTTTTTGGAGCAGCTTTTTGGGCGGTATGGCGCGGGGGGTGGGCATGGCGGTGGGGTTTACCATCTTGGGCGCCCTTTTGATTTTGATCCTGCAAGACCTGGCCAAACATAACCTGCCGTTGATTGGCGATGTGCTGGCGCAGATCGTGTCCATTGTGCAAAGCAGGCTACAGTAAGGAGAAGGCGCATGGCGGTTTTTTGGAGCATACTGGCGGCGGTGGTTATCGCCGACAGGGGGGTAAAGCTATGGGCTTCGGCGACGCTGCAAAGCGCCGCCGCGTTGCAGCCCCTGCCGGGTCTGGTGGAGTTCCGTTATGCGCAAAACCAGGGGATGGCCCTGGGGTTGCTCTCCGGGAATTGGTTGGCCAGCCTGGTGTTGCCGGTGGCGGCGGTGGTGGTATGGTTGCTGGTGGGCCGCCGGTATCAGCCTACCCCATGGAAGCGGGTGGCCAGCGGTCTGCTGCTGGGAGGCTTTGCGGGCAATTTTGCGGATCGCCTCCTCTTTGGATATGTGGTGGACATGATCTACTTTCCGTGGTTGCCTTGGTTTGTATGTAATGTGGCGGATATTGCCATTTGTGCGGGGGTGGCGATGCTGGCGGTCAGCCTGCTGTTCCGCCCCCGGGATTGGAGCGAGAAGCATGCAAAGGATGACCCGGCCGGCGCCCCGTGAGGGCCGGTTGGACGTGCTGCTCAGCCAGGCCTTTGGGTGCAGCCGGGCGCAAGCCGCCAAAGCCGTTGCGCAGGGCCGGGTGCAGGTGGCCGGGGCCGTTGCGCGCAAGGCGGGCATGGTGGTGGCGGAAGGCGCGCTATTGGCGTTGGACGTGCCCCAGGCAGTGGAATCCATCGTTGCCAAAGAGGATATCCCCATCGAGATCCTCTATCAGGACAGCGATATCGCCGTGGTGGTAAAGCCCCAGGGAATGGTGGTGCATCCGGCGGCAGGCAACCCCAGCGGCACATTGGTCAATGCGCTGCTGTTCGCCTTGGATGGCCTCAGCGGCATCGGCGGAGTGAAGCGGCCCGGCATCGTGCACCGTCTGGACAAGGATACCAGCGGGCTGCTGCTGGTTGCCAAGAACGACGCGGCGCACCTGGCCTTATCCAAGCAGCTGAAGGAGCGAACCGTGGCCAAGCATTACCTGGCGGTGGTGGAGGGCGCGATGAAAAGCCCGCAAGGCCGTATCGACGCCCCCATCGCCCGCAGCAAAAAAGACCGGAAAAAGATGGCCGTCGATCCCCAGGGCAGGGAAGCGGTCACCCAGTGGCAGCTGGTGGAAAACGGCAAAGCCTGCGCATTGCTGGACGTGCGGATCCTTACGGGACGCACCCACCAAATCCGGGTCCATATGCAGCAGATCCGTCACCCTGTGGCGGGAGATCCGCTTTACGGGCAAAAAAACGGCGTCAAAGCGCCCCGTTTGATGCTTCACGCCTATCAGCTAGGCTTTGCGCATCCACGCACCGGCGAGTTCCTTTGCTTTACGGCGCCGCCGCCCCGGGCGTTTGCGGCGGTGGCCAAGACGCTGGGGCTTGTGGCGGACTGCCTCAAGGATGGAGCGGCGGAGGGCCAATCAACTCCATCAGGGTGAGCTTTTCAAAGCCGTCCGCTTTTGGGCCGTCGTCTACGGCGATGGCGATTGGCGCAAGCCCCCATTCTTGACAGCCAGAGGGGCATTTGCTATACTTCTGGCAGGATTTTTCCGCGTTTGCCACGTGCACAGCCTGACATACAGGAGATGATTCCCTTGAAAAGCATACCGGCCAAGCGTCTCCCTACTTTTTTTTATGCCATGGTACTGGGCAGCCTGGCGTTTTCCGCGGCGTATCTGTTGTTGCGCCGGGGGGAAGGGTTTGCGGCGTTTTTCTACCAGAACGGAACCAATTGGATCGGGGATTTTTCCAATAACCTGCACTATCCGACCCATCAGGGCGGCCCTTATTTTGATGGGATCTGGGCCAGCTTTCCGCCGCTGGCCTACACGCTTTACTATCTGATGAATGTAGGCGTCACCCGGGCCCAGCCCACGCTGGAGCTGGTGATGTATGTGGTGATCACCGCCTTTACGTTCATGGCGCTGCTGTACGGGGTGCAGCGGATTTTGGAGACCTATGGCAAGGGGAAGCGTACCGCTCAGGAGGCGCTTGCCTTTAGCCTGTGCGTCCTGCTGTCCGGGGTGAGCGTCTACACCATCGAGCGGGGAAATTCCGTGCTCAACGTGATGGTGCTGATGCTCTTTCCCCTGTACTTGCGAGAGTCCAAAAAGGCCTGGCAGCGGGAGGCCGCGCTGGTGCTGATCGCCGTAGCCGCCGCGATGAAGATCTATCCGTGCTTGCTGGGCTTGCTGTACTTGCTGGAAAAGCGCTACAAGGAGTCCGTCCGGCTGGTGATTTACGGCGTGGCGCTGTTTGTGATCCCCTTCGCCTGGTTTGGCGGGGTGGCGGGCTTTCAGCAGTTCCTCTATAACCAGCAGGCGATCCATGCGCTCTATCGCAATGATTTTTTCACCAGCATCCCCAGCGTGGCCAGCTTTGTGGGCACAGAGCTGGGCTGGGATATTGCGCTCACCTCCGCCGTTTCCAAGGGAATCGCCTATGCGTTTGGGGCGGTGCTGCTGGGCTGCGTTCTGCTGACGGACAAGCTGTGGCTTCGTTGCTTGCTGCTGATGAGCTTTTCCATTTTGGTGCCCGGCTGGAGCGCGGAGTACATGGCGCTCTATCTGGCATTGCCTTGCGTGCTCTATCTGTGTGAAAGCCCGGAGGTTGTAAGGCCCAAGGACGTCGCGTACATGCTGCTTTTTGGGGGCGTGTTCATCTGCCTGCCCTTTGGCGCGGGCTTTGGGTTGCACGCGCCGCTTTCGTGGAATATGCTGGTGTGCTTTGGTTGCATTTACCTGCTTGCCTTTTTGGCTGTGGGGGATGTGGCGGTCACTTTTTGGCGGGCCCGGAAGGCGAGGACGGCCTGACGTTGCTTTGCCCATACATACCAAAACCCCCGCCAAAGCGGGGGCTTTTGCCATGCAGCGGCCGCCCTTACTCCGTATCCGGATGGGCGGCGTACGCCGCCAGCGGAAGCGTCATGGCGATGATGGGCAGAAAATAGCGCAGATAGTCGTTGGCGGGGGAGACCAGGCATACCGCAAAGCTGAACAGCGCGGGGATCATAAGGGCCAGATCCCGCCAGCGGCGTTGACGCGCCAGCGACAACCCCACGCCTACCAACAGCCAGGTATAAAAGGGGAACACATACAGGTAGGACAGCAACGGCAATGTCCACCAGCGCTGCGCAATCCCCATCATCAGCTTGCGGGCGGGGGCCAGGGCGTCCGGTTGGGTGGTATGCAGCTGGCCGGGGTCGGGCTCCCAATAGTTGGAAAACACAAAGCGCAGGCCGGCTTGCTGGTTGTGCGTGAAGCCCTCCATTTTGGGGGTAAAGGCGTAATAGCCGCTGTTGTTGCCGATGAAAGCCTGCAAATACGTGACGGGGTACTTGGCAAACATCGCCAGCCATGTTTTGCGGTAGCGGGCCAGGGCCTCTTGCTCCACATCGCCGCCCATACTCCATTGGCGGAACTGATCCTTCACCGGGTCGGAAATCCAGGGCTCGTACACCACGCCGATTTTGGAGAGGTCCAGCACCCGGTCAATCTCGGTCTTTTCCGCGTCGGTAAGCTCGTCGCCGTGATCCCGCACGGTGCGGGCTGTCTGTTGGAAGGCCACCGAGTAGATGCCGGAAACGGAATTGTCGATGATGCCCAGGGCGGGCACCAGCACATTTTGGAACAGCAGGGCCACTACCACCGCACCGCCCAGGGAGGCGGCGGCCCAAAGGCGCAGCTTGCCCCTGGCCACAAAACAGACGGTGGCGATGGCGGAGGGAAGAACCACATACAAGCCGTTATTGCGCCACAAGCACGTCAGCAGGGCGGTGAGGCCGTAGGCGATCCACTGGGAGGCTGGCCCAAAAGACGGCTTGCGGTTGCGCGCCAATGCGACGGTCTGCAAGAAAAACAGCAGCAAAGTGGCGGTGTACAGGGTATCTTTGCCGATCATCATGCAATAGCAGCCCCAGATGGGGGTGATGGCAAAGAAGGCCAGCGCCGCGATCTGCCAGGCCTTGCCCGCGCCGATCCTGCGAATCATGGCGCAACAGCGGGCCAGGGCATAGGCCAGCAGCAGCGTTTGGCCGGTCATGTAGATCAGCGTGCCGTAGTTGTCGCTGCCCAGCAGGCGGCCCAGCCATACGCAGGAGCCAAACACATAGGTGGTGAACACGGAATGCCAGGTGGACATGGGCTGGAGGCCGAAGAAATCCCGCACCATGTAGCACATGTCATAGATGACGGTGCCGGGATAGAAGGCTACCACATAGGGCAGATAGCACAGCACAAACAGGGCAAAACACAGCAGGGTGGTATGGCGCTGATACAGGCGGCGCAGCCGGGAGAAAAAGCCGGTTGCTTCCGACGCGGGGGCAGGGGCCGGGGCGGGCTGCCGCCGGCCAAGGGCGTAGGCGGCCAGGCGGTCCGATGCCAACGCAAGGCCGGTGGCCATGGCCAAAGCCTGGCCCAGGCACTTGAAGACCACATCCGCCCAGGAATTGACTGCGCCCATAAAGGACCAGGAATCAAAGGAAAACAGCGAGGTTGCCAGAAAATTGGCCACGCCAAAGAGCAGGCCCATCAGCAGCGCGCCAAGGCGGGGCCGCAGCCTGAGCACGCCATACGTATAATAAAAGAGCGCCCATAGAAACAGGGCAAACATGCCCCACAAAAAATCCGTGGTGGAAGCGGGGACGGCGCTTTTGCCGATATGCATGCTGGCGTTGATCACAAAGGATTTGGAACTGAAAACAGCCAACAAAAAGGACGCGATCCCAAAGACGGCTTTCCGATGGACGGCGGGCAAGGGGGAGCGGGCTTTTTCCATGACAACTGACCTCACAACAATAGCAATCCTTACGGGTAAGATAGCATAGATGCGTTTCCAATGTCAACCAAAGGAGAAGGGCCCATGCGCGCGGTGAAAAATGTTCGCCGAACAGTAGAAAAATCCCTTTTATTTCGGGGCAAAATATGATAGAATACGCCATAGGGTGAGCACCTGCTTTGGAAGCGCTGCATCCGATGAAGCCAAACAACGCAAAGGCAGGCGAATGTGTGATGTTCAGCGTGGGCGTGGTATCCCTAGGATGCAGCAAGAACCGTGTGGATACTGAGCTGATGCTGAGCATCTTGCAGGGGGCGGGGTACCGCATCGTGGCGGACGAGCGGGACGCGGAGATCCTCATCGTTAATACCTGCGGGTTTATCGACCCGGCCAAGCAAGAATCCATCGACACCTTGCTGTCGCTGGCGCAATACAAGCAAACGGGAAAGCTAAAGCTGTTGGTGGCCACAGGTTGCCTGGCCCAGCGCTACGAGCAAGCCCTGATGCGGGATTTGCCCGAGGTGGACTTGCTGCTGGGGGTGAGCCAGTATCCCATGCTCCCCAAGGCCATCCAGGAGGCGCTGGCGGGCAAGCGGGCCTCCTGGTGCGGCAGAAACGGCGAGGTGCTCTCCGGCAGGCGCGTGCTGACCACGGCCCCGCACACCGCCTATATCCGCATTGCGGATGGCTGTGACAACCGCTGTGCCTACTGCGCCATTCCGCTGATCCGCGGGGGGTTCCGCTCCCGGGGCATGGATAGCGTGCTGGCGGAGATACGGGCCCTGGCGGAGCAGGGCGTGAAGGAACATGTGCTGGTGGCACAGGATACCTCCCGCTTTGGGCAGGACAGGGCCGGCCAGTCCCTGTTGCCGGAGCTGGTGACCCGGGCGGCGGACATCCCTGGCGTTGCCTGGCTGCGGGTGCTCTACTGCTATCCGGATGAGGTGGACCAGCGGCTGCTGACGGCCATGGCGTCCAAGCCTACGGTTTGCAAGTATTTGGATTTGCCCCTCCAGCATGCGGACCCGCAGATTCTTCGGGCCATGAACCGCAGAGGGGATATGAAGGCGGTGCGGCGGTTGCTGCGCCAAGCGCGGGACATGGGTTTCACATTGCGCACCACGTTGATTACGGGGTTTCCAGGGGAAACCGACGCACAGTTTGAGTCCCTGATGGATTTCGTGCAGGAAATCCGTTTCGACCGTTTGGGCGCTTTCGCGTTTTCCGCGGAGGAGGACACCCCGGCGGCCGCGATGCCAAACCAGGTTCCCGCCCGGGTTCGTCAGCAGCGATTGGACAGGCTGATGACCGCCCAGCAGGCCATCGCCCTGGAGCGGAACCGGCTTCGGATCGGCACCACAGACACCGTGCTGGTGGAGCAGTTGCGGCAGGACGGCATCGCCCTGGGGCGCAGCGCGGCCGAAGCCCCGGAGACCGACGGCTGGGTTGAACTGCGGGGCGCGCAAAGCGCCGCTTTGGGCGAGTTTGTCACCGCCCGCATCACGGACGCGAAACCCTACGACCTCATAGGAGTGATGGAATGAATCTGCCCAATCGTTTGACTTTGCTGCGGGTACTGCTGATTCCGGTTTGCTTGGTTTTCCTGGCCATTCCCGCGCCCTTTTGCCAGGTCATGGCGGTGGCGGTGTTCATCGTGGCGGCCTTGACCGATATGATGGACGGATATTTGGCCAGAAAGCATAACATCGTCACCAACTTTGGGAAGTTTCTGGATCCTGTGGCGGACAAGCTGCTGGTGCTGTCTGTGATGATCGCCCTGTGCGGACAGGGGCGATTCCCGGCCTGGGCTTGCGTCATTGTGCTGTTCCGGGAGTTGGCGGTGGACGGCTTGCGGCTGGTGGCCATGGAACAGGGCCGGGTGATTGCGGCAGGCCCCTTGGGCAAGCTGAAAACAACGGTGCAGATCATTACCCTGGTGGTGTACCTGCTGAAGAACTGGCCCTTTGCCCCCTTCCCCATGGATGTGATTTTGATGGCGGCCACGGTGGTGATGACGATCCTTTCCGGAATGGACTACTTGATTCGCAACAAGGCCTTGCTGTCCAGCAGTGGGGGAGAATCTTCATGAGGAGCCTTCACCGCCTCAGCCGCCGGGTGGTGGCGCTGGCCACAGCGCTGGGGTTAACCCTGGGTACGGCGGAAAGCCTGACCGCGGGCCTGGTTGCCAGCAGCATCGCCTCGGTGCCGGGGGCCTCAAAGGTGCTGATGGGCGGCATCGTCAGCTATGACTCCCGCGTGAAGCGCGCTTTGCTGGGCGTATCGCGGGAGATTCTCGATGGGCCCGGCGTGGTCAGCGCGGCCTGCGCCCGGCAGATGGCCCTGGGGGCCCGGGCAGGGCTGGCGGTGGATATGGCCGTGAGCGCCACGGGGCTGGCCGGCCCTGCCGGAGGAACCGAGGAAACCCCGGTGGGAACGGTGTTCATCGGCTTGGCGGACGGGAAAGCTGCGCAGACGGCGGAGTATCATTTCACCGGGCGCAGGCAGTCGGTGCGTAAAAAGGCCGCGGGGGCAGCCCTGCAAATGTTGCTGGAGCGCATGCAAACGCAATCATCCAACCCAAAGGCGTGAAAGCGCATACCAAAGCGCCGTAGAGAGGAAAGGCAGGAACGACCATGGCAAAGAAAGAGTCCACCAAGAAGGAAGCAGCGCAAAAAAATGTACAGGATAAAGGCGTGCGCGAGGAAAAACTGAAGGCGTTGGAAAGCGCGCTGGCACAGCTGAACAAAACCTACGGAAAAGGCGCGGTGATGAAGTTTAGCGACGCCGCGGCGGACACAAACCTCCAGGTGATCTCCACCGGCTGCCTGGATTTGGATATTGCCTTGGGCGTAGGGGGATTGCCCCGCGGCCGGGTGGTGGAGATCTTTGGGCCGGAGAGCAGCGGTAAAACCACGGTGGCCCTTCATGCCGTGGCGGAGACGCAGCGCATGGGCGGCGTGGCGGCGTTTATTGATGCGGAGCACGCCCTGGATCCGGTCTATGCCAAGAAGCTGGGCGTTAACATTGACGAGCTGTATATTTCACAGCCGGACACCGGAGAGCAGGCCCTGGAGATCTGTGAAGCCCTGGTGCGCAGCGGCGCGGTGGATATGGTGGTCATCGACTCTGTGGCCGCGCTGGTGCCCAAGGCGGAGATCGAAGGCGAGATGGGGGACAGCTTTGTGGGCCTCCAGGCCAGGCTGATGAGCCAGGCCCTGCGCAAGCTGGCAGGGGTGATCAATAAGACCAACGCGGTGACCATCTTCATCAATCAGCTCCGGGAAAAAGTAGGCGTGATGTATGGCAGCCCGGAGACGACTCCCGGCGGCCGCGCGTTGAAGTTCTATGCCTCTGTGCGCCTGGATGTGCGCCGGGGGGAGCAGCTGAAAAACGGCACCGAGGTGGTGGGGACCCGCACCAAGGTAAAAGTGGTGAAAAACAAAGTGGCGCCGCCGTTCCGCATCAGCGAATTCGACATTATCTACGGCGAGGGCATCAGCAAGGAAGGCACGCTGCTGGACATGGCGGTGGACCGGGATATCATCCACAAGAGCGGCGCTTGGTTCAGCTATGAGGACCAGCGCATCGGTCAGGGCAGGGAAAACGCCCGTCAGTACCTGAAGGACAACCCGGACGTGGCCCAGAAGATCGACAAGGTCATCCGGGACGAGGCCTTGGCGGTGTTGGCCGCCAAGAAAGCCGGCGACATGCCCGTGGCAAAGGCCGCCAGCCTGGACGGGGAAGAAAAGGACCTGCTGGAGGAAGACCCGGACCTGGCCTTGCTGGATGATGAGGAGTAAGAGGGGGACAATGTGCCATGGCATCATCTGCGGAACTGGTGGCCTATGTGGCGGAGCAGCTGGGCGGAGCAGAAGCGGGCGTCACGTATCGAAAAATGTTCGGCGAGTATGGCTTTTACCGGCGGGGCAAGTTTTATGCCCTGGTCTGTAATGACAATTTTTATGTTAAGCCTACCCAGGCGGGCCGGGCGCTGCTGGAGGCCAAAGGCGCGCTGAAAGAAGCCCCGCCCTATGAGGGGGCCAGCCTGTATTTTTGGATTCAAAATGTAGACGACAGAGAGCTGTTGCAAAAGCTCAGCGACGCCACTTATGAGGAGTTGCCTGAGCCAAAACCGAAAAAGCCCAAAAAAGTGGGATGATTTTTGCCGGGGCAAAGAACGAACTGGGGGCGCCTTTTGGAAAAGGGCGCCCCCAGCTTGCTCCCAAAGCCCCTCTCGCATTGTCAGCGGCGGCGGCAAAGGGGAATCACGTACGTCCCTGTACGCTCATCCCCTTATGCCGCCTTGCTTCCGCGCGATAGGCCCTTTTGGAGCAAGCGCTCATCCCGCTTCCAAACAGGGTTTGTCAGCTTGCTGATGTTACGGTTTTCGCTGGCCCTATGCCTTTCCATCCTTGATCAGCCGGCGGATATCATCCAGCAGGCTGGCCAAGCTGGGGGACTGTTTGATGGAATCATCCACCTTATCGATGGAGGACATCACGGTGGTGTAATGACGGCCTCCAAACGCATCGCCGATCTTGGTAAGGCTCAGGCCCATCATTTCCCGGGCCAAATACATGGCGATCTGGCGGGGCACGGTGACCTCATGGTTGCGGCGGGGGCTCTTGAGATCCTCCACGGTGATGCCATAGTAGGAAGCCACCGCGTCCTGAATGCTATCGCAGGTAACGCGGCGGGTCTCGGAATGGCTGAACAGCTCCCGCAGGGCTTCCCGGGCCAGCTGCATGTCGATGGGGCGGCGGGTAAGCGAGCTGTAGGCGGTGAGCCGGGTCAGGGAACCCTCCAGCTCGCGAACGTTGGTATCGATTTTTTCGGCGATGAGGGCCAGGATATCCTCTGAGATAATCAGCTTTTCAAACTCCGCTTTTTTGCGCAGGATGGCAAGGCGGGTCTCAAAGTCCGGACGCAGGATGTCGGCCAGCAGCCCGCCCTCAAAGCGGCTGCATAGCCGCTCTTCCAGCTTGGCGATCTCTTTGGGGGGCTTATCGCTGGTCATGACGATCTGCTTGCCGGCCTCCCGCAAATGGTTGAAGGTATGGAAAAACTCCTCTTCGGTGCCATGCTTGCCCGCGATGAATTGAATATCGTCCACCATCAATAGGTCCACGTTGCGGAAACGGTCGCGAAACTCCTGGTTGGCGTTGTTTTGCATGGCGCGGATCAGCTGGTTGGTGAAGTCCTCGCTGGTGATGTAGAGGATCTTCATCTCCGGGTAGAGCTCATGGGCGTAGTGACCAATGGCGTGGAGCAAGTGGGTTTTGCCCAAGCCCACGCCGCCGTAAATGAACAAAGGGTTGTAGGCCTTGGCAGGAACTTCCGCCACCGCCAACGATACCGCATGGGCAAAGCGATTGCTGGTGCCCACCACGAAGGTATCAAATGTATATTTGGGGTTAAGCATGGCCAGCGTATTGCCGGATTGTTTGGCCTCCAGCTCCTTCGCACGCAGCTGGAGATCGTCGGCGCTGAGAACCTCCACGGCCAGGGCCTTGCCTGCGGCGATGGCCACAGCGGTTTCGATTTGCGGTAAATAGCGACGAACCCCTGTTTCATACATCAGCGCGTTAACCGACTCCAGCATCAAACTGGTACCGATGACCGCGTGGGGCTTCAACGCGGAAACCACCCACGTTTCATAGCTGACGGTATTCATTTCTTCTTTGAGAATTTTGCAGGCGCTCCGCCATAGTTCTTCGGCATTCATTAGGACTGTTCAACCTTTCAAAGGCATGTATAATATACAAGAAAACGTATATTCACAGAAACACATTCAGACTGGCTGTCGCAGCCTGAGAATGTGGAAAACGGGGATGTGGAAAACTGGCGCCGTGGTGCGCGAAACAGACTAATCATAGCAGATGCTGAGTTCTTTGACAAGGGTTTTCCATAGCCCGCATTATGCATACCCGTAAACATGTCGAAAACTTGTTCGTTCCATGGGTAGTGTGTTGGGGAAGTGCAACCACCATCAATGGAGTTTGACCGAAACATATGTGAATATATATACGGATTCGACAGCATAATATTCATTTTTTTCTGGCAATAAGTAATGATCTTTTTTTGTTTTTGGCAAACAAGGGAAATCGACGAAATTTGTAGAAAAGGATAGGGATAACGTGGCGTGCCAATCAAGTGCAAGGGAAAATTCACCGACAGTCGGGAGGGAGCCGCAGGTGGCAGTGCCCATTGGTTTGCAGGACGTTGAACGTGTGCTGCGCCCGTGGCTTGGCACGCTGTTTTTGTCCGCCAATACGCTGGCCCAAGACGTCACCAGCAGATTGCAGGAATATGCTCCCTATCGCCAAACATTGGAAAGCCTTCACGAAGAGATGACCGGCTTCCTTTTCAAAAGCTTGCAGCGCTTGACCGAGGGCAGCATGCGGGTGATGCTGGACAATTATCATACGGTGCGCCTTACCCTGCAGGACATGGAGGCCCTAACGGATGATGTGATGGGGGTATTGTTTGACAAGCTCACGCCTTTTTCGATGAATTTTCTCAAGCTGAACGACTACTGTCTGCATATGGAAAGCCTGGCGGCCATGCGGGTGCTGTATCAAAAATACGCCTCTTTTTTTACGGAAGATGAATATCGTTTTTTGGTGGAAATGATCCGCAGAACCTATCCTTCCCAACGGTATCAGAGCTGGCTGGGAGACAGTTGACTTTCAGCAAGCGCCATCTTGTCGCCCAATGGGATAGGGGGTCAGGGCGTGCACAGAAGCGCCACCAGGCGCTGCGCGGCTGCCTGGGCTACGCTGGGCCTTGCCAGCGCCTCTTGGTAGGCAGTGGCGGTGGCCAGATCCGGCAGCAGCAGGGATAGAAGGATCTCCGCTTGCGGGTGAGGCAAGGGGGCGGTGACCATGTGCTCGTGCCGGCTATGGGTCACAAGCGTGGAAAGCGCGGCGCGCTCCTTGGCCGGGGGGGCGGAGGCGCCGTCTCCCAGGCCATACAGATACATCAGCAATGGGGCGGCCTGCTGCTGAAAATGCGCGATGGCCGCCGCCGCCATGTCCCGGTGGGGGGTGCTCAGCCGCAGCTCAAGCAAGGGCAGCTCCCCCTCCTGAAGGCAAAGCCGAACCCGATACTCTCCCGCCTGTGCGGACTCATACACAGCCTGCACCCGGGCTTTTTGAAGTAGCTGGGTTCGATATGGGGCCGCCGCCGCCTGGATCTGCTGCCGGTCGCTTTGCATGATGCGCCCGTCAAAAAGCCGCAGCGCCGCGCGGCCTGGTTGTGTCAAAAAAAGCTGCTCCCGCAAGGCGCCGGTTCCCGTCTCCACATCCCCATCAGCCATCAGCTCATGAAGCAAGAGCTGCATGGGTATGTAGTCCATCAGCTCCAGGGACGCCACGAAGGGCCATAGCTGGGCTGGGGTCACGCTGCCAAGAGCGTCCACGCAGCACAAAAGCCGCAGTTTGTTTTCGGCGTCGGTCACATTGCGTTTGGGTGACTCCAGCGGCATGAGGGCCTCCTTTGTTCAGCGAAAAAGGAATAAGAGAGGGCAAAGCGGTTGCTTTGCCCGAAGGATTGCCAGAACATACGGCGGAGAGGGTCAGGCCATGAAGGGCTTCACGTCAGCCAACAGGTCGTCGCACTCGTCCGCGTAAACCTCCATGGTGATGGGCTTGGAAAGATCCAAGCTGAAAATTCCCAAAATGGACTTGGCGTCCACCACATGGCGGCCCGCGCGCAGGTCTACGTCGTAAGCGTAGCGGTTCACGATGTTCACAAAGGACTTGACGTTTTCCGCTAAACTGAGTTTGATGGCGACAGATTTCATACAATGTCATCCCCTTTCATCATTTACAAGCCTATTATACATGAGGCAGGCGGAGAATGCAAGGCGGATTGGGGCCCGGAGAGGTGAAAGAACCGGGCGGTTGCGCGGGGATCGCATGGCCGCGCTTTCCGGAGGCGTCCCCGCCGGGGAGGCTTTTGAAAGTTAGGCCTTGCACGCGGTGAGCAGCACAACCTCTTGCGCGCCACAGGCGTGCAACACCTGCGCGCAAGCCGCCGCGGTGGAGCCGGTGGTGCATACGTCATCCAGCAGCAACACCCGCTTTTGGTAGACAAGGCCCGGGTTAGTCACCTCAAAAGCCCCCAGCATGTTGTGTTGCCGCTGGGCCTGGTTGCCCATCACCTGGGGCCGGGTATGGCGGATGCGGCGCAAAACGTCCGCAAACAAGGGAAGCCCCGTATGGAAAGCCAGTTGGCGGCCTAGCAGCTCTGCCTGGTTGTATCCCCGGTAGCGCTGCCGCCTGGGATGCAGGGGAACAGGCGCCAGCAGGTCCACCCGGCGCAGGGCAGGCTCCTCCACCAGGGCAAAAACCGCCGCCATGCCTTCCGCCAGGGGGAGGGCGGCCCAGTGATCGTCGCCATACTTCAGCCGGTGGACCAGCCTGCGCGCAATGCCATGGTGAAAGTACGCCGCAAACGAGAGGGGAATCCAATCGTTCAGGAAAAAAGGATGCAGCGTAGCATCCAGTTCGTCCCGTTGCAGCTGGTCCCGGCAATTGGCGCAGAGCAGCAACTCTCCATTGCCCAGCAGCGGTTGGCCGCAGCTGTGGCAGGCGCTATCCTGGGGGTAGCAAAGGGCAGCCAAGGTATCAAAGGCTTTGGTGACGGCGGGGCGTGGGCTCATGGGACCAGCGCCTCCAACCGGGCCCGCAGCGTGGTGTAGCGGGTGGCCACATGGTCGTTGTGTACCATCTGGGCAATCACTTCCTCCCGTCCCACCAGCACGACCAGCTGCTTGGCCCGGGTCAGCGCGGTGTACAGCAGGTTGCGCGCCATCAGCATGGGCGGGCCGCCCACCACCGGCAAAACCACCACGGGGAACTCGCTGCCCTGGCTTTTGTGCACGGTAAGGCAGTAAGCCAACTCCAGCGCATCCAGCTGTTGCTTCTGGTAGACCGCCAGGCGGTCATCGTCAAAACAGACGGTGAGCAGATGCTCCGCCGGGTCGATATGCCGGATATACCCCACATCCCCGTTGAAAACGCCCATGCCTTCCTCTTCCCCCCGGGAGGTTCTGCGGGTGTAGACCAGCTGATAGTCGTTTTTGGTCTGGATCACCTTGTCTCCCACCCGGAATTCTGTTTCGCCGTGTACAAGGCTGTCCTTGCCGTGACGTTCCGGATTGAGGGTTGCTTGCAACAAGCGGTTCAGGGCCAAGGAACCGCAGTCCCCTTTTTTGGTGGGGCTGAGCACCTGGATGCAGCGGGTGGCCTCGCTCTGCCATTGTCCCTTGGGGAAGCCCAGGAACGTGGGCAGCCTGTGGCTGAGCAGATCGCAGATGCTTTGCGCCGCGTCGGCTTGCAGCAGCTTGCGTTCAAAAAAGAGGTCCGTGCCCTTGGCGTTGAGGATGGGCATTTCCCCATGGTTGATGCGGTGGGCGTTCACCACGATCATGCTGTCCCCTTCCTGACGGAAGATGTCAACCAGGCGCACGCTGGGCACGGTATCGCTTTGCAGGATATCCCGCAGCACGTTGCCCGCCCCTACGCTGGGCAGTTGATCCGCGTCCCCCACCAGGATCAGGCGGGTGCCGGGCAATATGGCCCGGAGCAAGCCGCGCATCAGGCCCACGTCCACCATGCTCATCTCATCCACGATCAGGCAGTCGGTCTCCAGCGGGAAGTTTTCATCCCGGGCAAACACATTTTCATCCCCGCCATATTCCAGCATTCGATGGATGGTCTTGGACTCCTCGCCCGTGGCCTCGCTCATGCGTTTGGCGGCCCGGCCCGTGGGGGCGGCCAGCAGGATGTCGTTCTCCTCTTTCAACAGCCGCAAAATGCAGCGAATGATGGTGGTCTTGCCGGTGCCGGGCCCGCCGGTGATCACCACCACGCCCTCCTGAACGGCGCTGATGATCGCCTTCTTTTGCACGGGGCTGAAGGCGATGGAAAGCTCGGTTTCCAGCGCGGCGATGCGCTGGGGCAGGCCGGGCACCTTCTTGTAGGGCCTGGCCTCCATCAGGTAATGCAGCCGGGTGGCACTCTCGCTTTCCGCATGGAAGAAAAAAGGCAGGCACAGCGCGTCATCACAGTCCGGCAGGGTGAGACCCACCAGCATTTTGGTCAGCAACGCCTGTTGGATTTGGCTCTCCACCAGGCTTTCATCCACCCGCAGCATGCCCACCGCCCGATCCGCCAGCGCCGAACGGGGCAGGTAGGTGTGGCCGCCGTTTCCCGCCGCTTCATTCAGCAGAAAATAGAGGGCAGAGCGGATGCGAAACTCGCTGGAGGGGTCCATGCCCATGGAAAGGGCAATGCGGTCCGCGGTTAAAAAGCCCACGCCCTCAATGTCCGTCACCATGCGGTAGGGGTTTTCCTTCACCGCCTCGATGGTGCCCTCCCCGTAGGTTTTAACGATTTTCATGGCAAGATGGGGGCTGAGGCCATAGTTTTGCAAAAAGACCAACACCCGGCGCATGCTCATCTGCTGGGCGTAGCTCTCCTGGATCATGGCGGCTTTTTTGGGCCCGATGCCGGGGATGTCCGTCAGGCGCGCGGGGGTTTCGTCCATCACCTGCAAGGTGCGCTCCCCAAAGGCAGCCACGATCAGCTTGGCCGTGGCCGGGCCTATGCCGCGGATGAGCCCGGAACCCAGGTATTTTTCGATGGCGGAGATGCTGCTGGGGGGCGAAATTTGGCAGGTTCGGGCGGAAAACTGGCGGCCGTACACCATGTGCTCCGTCCAGTCCCCATCGAAGGTCACATTTTCTCCGCTGGAAAGCTCCGGCATCTGTCCGACCACGGTGGCCTCCGTACGGCCCACCACAACGCGCAGCACGGTGTACCCGTTCTCATCGTTGCGAAAGGTGGTCTCCAGTACGATGGCTGTGAGCTGCTCCATAGGGAACCTTCTTTCGTGGAGGTATCGTCCGTATTATACCACGGATTTGCCCGTTGTGGCCGCTGGCATTTTACCCCCTGATGTGATACAATATCACAGGCAAAACAGGGGAGCAAAGCCGCTTACGCCCTCCCCGGAAGAATCGGAGGTAGACCGATGCAACAGAACACCTGTCCCCATTGCGGAAAATCGTTAAAAGAGATGGCTGGCGCAGCGTTTTGCCCCTATTGCGGCGGCGCTGTGGAAGCGCGGGATGCCAACGCGGATCAACCTCAGGCCGTGCGGGAGATCCTGCGGCAGGCGGAGGAGCTCAAAGACCCTCGCAAGCGATGGGAGCTGCTGCAAAAGGCGGACGCGGAGCACCCGGACAACCTGGCCATCTGCCAGGAGTTGCTGTTTTTGGGCCGCCTGTATGACCGTGGGTCCAAGGTGCTGGATTTTTCGGTGATCAAATGCCACTTGATGATGCTGTACCTGAAGCCCGAGAACTTTAACGCTACAACCCAGGCCCAGATGCGCGACGAGCTGTTTGAACACCCCTTGTTGCAAAAGTGCCAGCGGCTTAGCGGGGACGCGGACGCGTTTTTGCGGATGTACCTGCTGCGGCTGGCGGGCGAGTTTATTCAGCTATTTTTGCGTGGAGATTCCGTATACATGCGGCGGGTTTTGGGCTTTGGGATGGAAAGCCGCGCCCCCAAACTGCTGGCGAGCCCCGTTTGCATGATGATGGAGAACATCCGCCAGGATGGAGAACTGAGCGGCCAGCGCAGGGACATGCTATTGAAAACCCTCTACCAGGCGTTTTCCAAAGACATGGTGGGCGACACCCAGTGGCTGGACGCCCAGTTGCGAAAAGCGGGCGTTTCGGTGCCGGGGATGGGCTAAGGGCGAACCCTGCGCCGCCCACGGCATAACGAAGCTGGATGGAGGATGAAATGTTGCAAGGGAACCGACGCAAGCTGTTTACCCAGGGCAACGGCCAGGGGGTGCGCGAGCCCGGCGCCGGGCGCAAGCCGCCCCAAAACATGCCGCGGGATGTTCCCTCTGGCAGCCGCGTTCCCAAACAGACCGCAAAGCCCAAGGACATTTTGCCCCAGCAAAAGGCCATCGGCGATGATGAGTTGGTGCAAGCGCCGCCCAAGCGATGGGTCGTCATCCTCAAAAGGGTGTGCGTGGTGGTGCTGGTGGGCATCGCGCTGTTGCTGGCCTACGTGTTTTTGTTGCTTGGGGAGCCGGAGGATCTCTCCCTCACCCAGACCCCCAAGGTGGCGGAGGAAGCCATCCGGGTGCCCATGGCCGCCATGGAGGCTCAGGGCGACGCGGATCTGGGCGCGGCAGCCGCCAGCTTTGGCAAGCCTGTGTTGGCCCTCTACGGGGGCTTGAATCTGCAAAAATGCTCCCTGTACGACACGGCATTTCAGGGGGCGTATGCCCGCCGGGTGACGTTGGCCTATGCGTTCCCAGACGGTCGCACGTTGCTGGTGGAAAGCGTGCGGCCCACCGCGGCGGTGGCGCTGCTGGAAGGCACCAAAGGCGCCAGCATACAGGTGGACGGCCTCTTTAAGCTTGGCAGTGTGGATGCCGCCCGCTTGGACACCTCCACAACCATTTGCGTGGTGGGCGAGAATGGGGAAGCCGCTTACGCCGTCACCTGCCCCGTGGAGCATGTGGAGGAACTGGGCGGCTTGCTAAAGCAAACCACGCTATTGCAGCCCAAGGTGCCGGGCATGTAAGGAGGGGGCCTTGCCCTTTGCCCTGGCAACCGCCATTTGGGCCCATCATGCTTTGAATCACAAAAAGGGATACGCCCCAAAAGGAGTTACGCAGCCCTATGGAAGATGCTCCCCGCGCCATGAAAACATCAACGCTGCTCAGGCGTTTTTTGCCCTATTACCGCAAATACTGGCCCGTGATGGCCATTGACTTGTTCTGCGCTTTGCTGACCACCTTGTGCGATATCGCCCTGCCCCTCATTGTGCGCGGCATCACCGGCCTGGCCATGAACGACTTGGCCATGCTGACCCTGACGTATGTGCTGCGCGTGGGAGGGTTATACGTGGTACTGCGGGCCATTGACGCCGCCGCCAATTATTACATGACCTCTACCGGGCATGTGATGGGCACATATCTGGAAAGCGATATGCGCAGCGATCTTTTCGCCCATTTGCAATCCCTGGGTTTTGCCTACTACAGCAATGCCAAGGTGGGGCAGATCATGTCCCGTATCAACAGCGATTTGTTTGAAATCACGGAGTTTGCGCATCACTGTCCCGAGGAGTTTCTCATCGCGGGCGTGAAGATCACCGCCTCTTTTGTGATTCTGCTGGGCGTCAACCCCGTTCTGACGCTGATTATCTTTGCCATGTTGCCCCTGATGCTGGTTTGCACCCGGTATTTCAACAAGAAGATGCGCCAGGTGTTCCAGCAGCGGCGGCACCAAGTGGGCGAGATCAACGCCCAGGTGGAGGATAGCCTGCTGGGCATCCGGGTGGTGAAATCCTTTGCCAACGAACCCATGGAGGTGCACAAGTTTCAGGAGGGCAACCAGGAATTTGTGCGCATCAAAAAACGGAGTTATCGGTACATGGCGGGCTTTCACACCACCGTGCGGATCTTTGACGGGTTGATGTACATCGTGGTGGTGGTGGTGGGCGCGCTGTTTCTGATGCGGGGGGCCATCCAAGCGCCGGATTATGTGGCTTATCTGCTGTATGTAAGCACGTTGCTGACGTCCATCCGCCGGATCGTGGAGTTTACGGAGCAGTTTCAGCAGGGCATGACGGGGATCCAGCGCTTCTGCGAGATCATGGACGTTCAGCCTGATATTCTGGACGAACCCGATGCCGTGGACATCACGGACGTCAAGGGGGATATCACCTTTGACCATGTCAGTTTCCGCTATGACGATGACAACAAGACCGTGCTGGCGGATCTGAACTTGCAGGTGCGGCAGGGACAGCGGGTGGCCCTGGTGGGCCCCAGCGGCGGCGGCAAGACCACCCTGTGCAACCTGATCCCCCGTTTTTACAACGTGACCTCGGGGCGCATTCTGATCGACGGCCAGGACATCCAGCATGTTACGCAGCGTAGCTTGCGGGAGAATATCGGCATGGTGCAGCAGGATGTCTATCTGTTCAGCGGCACGGTATATGACAACATCATCTATGGCTTGCCGGGGGCCACGCAGGAACAAGTGGTGAAGGCCGCCACGCTGGCCGGCGCTCATGGGTTTATCATGGACTTGCCCGAGGGCTACCGTACCTTTGTGGGAGAGCGGGGCGTGAAGCTCTCCGGCGGCCAGAAGCAGCGTATTTCCATCGCCCGGGTGTTTTTGAAAAACCCGCCCATCCTGATCTTGGATGAGGCGACCAGCGCCCTGGACAACGAAAGCGAGCGGATTGTGCAAAAGTCCCTGGAGGCGTTGAGCATGGGCCGCACCACCTTCACCATTGCGCATCGGCTCACCACCATCAAAAACGCCACCACCATCTGGGTGTTGACGGAAAATGGGGTGGAGGAACAGGGCACCCATCAGGAGCTGATGGCGAAAAAAGGCAAGTATTATCAGCTATACCGCATGTATACGGAGGAAGAGGAATGAGCCTGTCCTTTCACCGGCTGCCAATGCAAGCGCTGCAAGACGCCTGCGGGTTATTTCAAAAAGCGGTGGCCGACATGCAATATCGAGGCCTCCGGCAATGGGAATGGGGCAAATACCCCAATGCGGAGATCCTGGAGGAGGACATCCGCAATGGCGCGCTCTATGGCATGGAGCAGGAGGGGCGGCTGGTGGGGGCTGTTGCCCTTTGCCCCCAGCAGGAGCCCCAGTATGAGGCGCTGGCATGGCATTTCGGCGTTAAGCCTTTGACGCTGCACCGCCTGGCCTTGGACCCGGAGGCCGTGGGCCGGGGCTTGGCCGGGGAGGCCATGGCTTTTGCCAAGGAAGAAGGCTTGCGTTTGGGCTTTGATAGCCTTCGCCTGGACACTTCCAGCCGCAACCACCGGGCGTTGAAGCTATTTCGGGCCGCCACCCTTCGGGAAGCGGGGGTCGTCCATTTTGACGACCCTACCATCGACTATCCTTGCTTTGAGGTTCCCTTGTCGGAAAGCTGCCCCATCTTGCCCATCCGCATGCACCCGGCCTATCGCTATGGGGACATGACCCCCTGGGGCGGGGAAGGGCTGCGCAATGCCTTTGGCCTGGACATCCCTGATAAGCGTACTGGGGAAGCGCTGGTCATCAGCGCCATACCCGGCCTGGAGAGCACCGATGATACCGGGGTGAAGCTAACGCAGCTGATGGCCCGCTATGGCGAGGGTCTCCTGGGCCGGGACAGGGATTTTCCCCTGCTGCTGAAGCTCATTGCCGCTGAGGACAAACTCAGCGTGCAGGTTCACCCGGGGGATGCCTACGCCAAAGCGCATGAGGGCAAGCTGGGCAAAAGCGAGGCCTGGGTGATTTTGCGGGCGGAGCCTGGGGCGCAGATTGCCTACGGCATGAAGCCGGGCACGCAGGCCCAGGCGTTGCGGAGAGCTGCCCTGGCGGGGGAGGATATCCAGCCGATGATCGCGCAGGTGCCTGTGAAGGCCGGGGATGTGTTTTACATGCCCAGCGGCATGGTTCATGCCATTGGCGGAGGCATCGTGCTGTACGAGATTCAGCAGTCCAGCGATGTGACCTACCGGCTGTGGGACTACCGGCGCAAGGACGCCAAGGGCCAGGAGCGGGAGCTGCACTTGAAACAGGCCATGGATGTGATTGATCTGACCCTGGCGGGGGAGCGGACCCGGCTGCCGGAGGCAAGAGGGTTGCACCGGCTGTTGTCTGTGCCCGCCTTTACGCTGGACTGCGCCGTGGTGGACGGGCAATGGCCGCTGGAAGCGCACCCCCAGAGTTTGCGCATGGTAACAGCCCTGGGGGATATGAGGTTGTGCTGGCCCGGGGCGGAGCTGGCGTTGCGTGCGGGGCAAAGCGCGCTCTTGCCCGTCAGTTGTCCCGCGTTGACGATGGTGGGGGAAGGAAAAGCATTGATCGCCGCTGTGCGGTGAATGCCCAGAAAGGGGAAACAGACAATGAACGACGGACAAAGAATGTTTATGGATTTCATTTTGGAGCGGGTGGCACCCGGCAAGGAGCAAGACGCGGAGACCCTGTTGGCGGAGAGCTTTGCCAAGCAAGCGGAGGGCAGCTTTGATCTGGCCTATGCGCAAACCTTCGCGCCCCGGATGTTGGCGCTGCTCAGACCCGAATGCGTGGAAGAAGTGCAGCAGGTGATGCAGCGCTTTGGAGACGGCAAGGGCCGCTAAGGCGGAGGAACGGTTCCGGCAGGGATTGAAAAAATTTTGAAACCCCCCTTGACAAGGGGTTTTTGTTATGTTAATATAGCAGCGTGCTATCGCGCTAAAGCGAACCCAAACCAAATGAAACAAAATGACAGGAGGACCTTTCTGATGAAAAAAATCATGGCGCTGACCCTTGCCCTGGCGCTTTCCCTCACGTTTTCCCTGGCCCTGGCGGAGGATGCTTCCCTGCAGTCGATCCTGGATAAAGGCAAACTGGTGCTGGGCCTGGACGATAGCTTTCCCCCCATGGGGTTCCGGGATGAGGCCGGCGAAATTGTAGGTTTCGACATCGATGTGGCCAAAGAGGTCTGCCAGCGCCTAGGCGTGGAGCTGGTGCTTCAACCCATCTCCTGGGACGCTAAGGAGATGGAGCTGAACGCGGGCAATATCGATTGCATCTGGAATGGCATGTCCATCACCCCCGCGCGCCAGGAGAGCATGTCCATGTCCTTTTCCTATATGAACAACTCCATCGAGGTCTATACGCTAAAGGATAGCGGCATCGACAGCCCGGCGGCCCTGGCCGGCAAAAAGGTGGCGGTACAGAGCGCCTCCTTCGCCGAGGAAGTCATCAACAGCGAGGATAATGCCCAGCTGAAGGCGAGCATTGGCGAAATCTTATCCTTTGACGATTACCTGACCGCCCTGTTGGATCTGCAAAGCGGCGGGCTGGATGCGGTGCTGATGGACAAAGTGGTAGGCGAGTATAAAATTGCCGGCATGGGCGCTAAGGATATCATCAGCGTGGGCACGCTGGCGGACGATAACTTTGGCATCGGCTTTCGCAAGGCGGATGTGGCCCTGCGGGACAAGGTGCAGGCCCTGCTGATTGAGATGAAGGCGGACGGCGGCCTAGCAGCCATTTCCACCACCTGGTTTGGCAGCGATTTAAGCACGGTGCCTGCCGAGTAAACAAGGACGTTTTGCCGCGCGGCGCGTAGGATGAAGCAACGGAAAGAGCCGAAGGCTTTGCCTTTGGCCCTTCCTTTGTACGGAAAAAGGGGGATGGCCCATGACCTTTCAGTTTTTCAGCGATCCCCGGCGGCTATGGAACCTGACCCAGCTTATGCTGGAAGGGGCGCAGGTGACCCTCTCCATCTTTTTCTTGACGTTGCTGCTGTCCATCCCCCTGGGGATGCTGGTGGCCCAGGCGCGTATGAGTAAAAGCAGGTTGCTGCGGACGCCGGTGAGCATCTACATCTACCTCATGCGCTCAACGCCGCTGATGCTGCAAATCATGTTTATATACTTTCTGCTGCCGGTGATCCTGCCTTTTCGGGTGGATCGGTTTTGGGCGGTCATCATTGCCTTTACCGTCAACTACGCCGCCTACTTTGCCGAGATCTTTCGCGGGGGCATCCAGTCCATCCCGGTGGGTCAATACGAGGCCGCGCAGGTGCTGGGCTACACCAAGGGACAGCGGTTTTTTCACGTGATTTTGCCCCAGGTGGCCAAGCGGGTGCTGCTGCCGGTGACCAACGAGGTGATGACGTTGGTCAAGGACACTGCCCTGGCTTCCACCGTGGCCGTGGTGGAGCTGATGACCGTGGCCAAAAAGCAGGTGTCCGGTTCCAGTTCCATAGAGCCCTACATCGTGGCCATCATTCTGTACCTGATCCTCAACGGATTGGCGGAGCAAGCTTGCAAGTTTTTTGAACGCAAGCTGAGCTACTACCAGTAAGGAGGGGCGGTATGTTAGAGGCAACCCAAATTTACAAGGCATTTGACGGTTTGGGCGTATTGCGGGGGGTGAGTCTGTCCATCGCCAAGGGGGAAGTGGTGGCGTTGATTGGCCCCAGCGGCAGCGGCAAGAGCACCTTCCTGCGTTGTGTAAACCGGCTGGAAAAAGTGGACAGCGGTGAGATTTCCCTGGATGGGGACCAGATGTGTTCCATGGTGGATGGGCAGGTGCAATACGCGCCGGAGGCCATCCTTCGGCGCATTACCCAGCGGATGGGCATGGTGTTTCAAAGCTACAACCTGTTCCCACACCGAACCGTGCTGCAAAACCTTATGGATGCGCCTATGCTGGTGAAAAAGTGGCCCAAAAAACAAGCCCAGGAGAAGGCCCTGGCCTTGCTGCAAAAGGTAGGCCTGGCGGATAAGGCGGACGCGGTACCCTGCCAGCTCTCCGGCGGTCAGGCCCAGCGGGTAGCCATTGCCCGGGCTCTTTGCATGGACCCGGAAATCCTTTGCTTTGACGAACCCACCAGCGCCCTGGATCCGGAGCTCACCCAGGAGGTGCTGGCAGTGATGCGGGCGTTGGCCCAGGAGCGGATGACCATGCTGGTGGTTACGCACGAGATGGCCTTTGCCCGGGATGTGGCCGACCGCATGGTGCTGATGGAGGATGGCGCCATTGTGGAAGAGGGAACCCCGGCGCAGCTGTTTGCTTCCAAGCATGTGCGCACGCGAAAGTTTTTGCGCATGGACGGATAAGCTTGCTGAAAAAGCCCCGTCTGCATTGTCAGCAGCGGCGGCAAAGGGGAATCGCGTACGTGCGTGTACGCTCATCCCCTTATGCCGCCTTGCTTTCGCGCGATAGGCACTTTTTGAACAGGCGCTCATCCCGCCTCCAAACAGGGTTTCTCAGCGGTTTAAGCCCTCCCCCGGCCCAGCCGGGGGAGGGCTTTGGCCTAGAAGGAAAGCCGTTTTCCTTACTCCTCGGGCAGGTTTTGCTTGGCGTCGTATGCCTCCACCCGCAAGGCAAACACCGCGGTACTTTGCAGCGCCGGGTCGGGCAAAGCCACGCTCTCGCCGGTCAGGTTCAGCATCAGCCAAGCCATGGCCTGGCGCTTTTCCTCCAGGTCTGTCAGCAGCCGCACAGTGCCCGTGCCAATGATGCTTCGAAAGGCATAGCTGGTCTTTTGGGCTTCCAGGTCTGTAAGGAGCCGGTGGTCGCAGTCGATGGAAAAGCCCACTTCCGCGCCGTTTTTCAGCAACTCATACTTCCGTCCGGCAAGGGCGCCATGGAAGTAGAGGACGGGGTTCCCGTCCACCCAGTCATAGCCGTAGTTCAGCGGCACCACATAGGGGGCGGCGGCGGGGTCAGGGATGGCCATGTGAAAGACTTCGGCGCTGCGCAGGATATCATCGATGATGTCCAGATCCGTCACTTCCCGGTCGCTTCGGCGCATGGGGATACCTCCTTGCCATCGCTGATGGCACTTCCTTTTTGCTTCTGTTTCCGCGCCAGCATCCGCTTCAAATACTGGCCGGTATAGCTGCTTTGCACCTGGGCCACTTCCTCGGGGGTGCCTTGGCAAACCAGCTTGCCGCCGCCATCTCCGCCCTCAGGGCCCAGGTCGATCACATAATCCGCGGTTTTGATGATGTCCAGGTTATGCTCGATCACCAGCACGCTGTTGCCTGCGGCCACCAACCGCTGCAACACATCAATCAGCTTCTCCACGTCCGCCACGTGCAGGCCGGTGGTGGGCTCATCCAGCAGATAGAGGGTGCGGCCGGTATCCCGGCGGGAAAGCTCCGTGGCCAGCTTGATGCGCTGGGCTTCGCCGCCGGAAAGCTGGGTGCTGGGCTGGCCCAGCGTGGTGTAATCCAGGCCCACGTCGTAGAGGGTCTGCAGCTTGCGCACGATCTGCTGGTGGTTCTCAAAGAACTCCAGGGCCTCCTCCACCGTCATGGCCAGCACGTCGTAAATGTTCTTGCCGTTGTAGCGGATATCCAGGGTTTCGCGGTTGTAGCGCATGCCCTTGCAAACGTCACAGGGCACATAGATATCCGGCAAAAAGTGCATCTCGATCTTCAGCAGGCCGTCGCCGCTGCAGGCTTCGCAGCGGCCGCCCTTCACGTTGAAGGAGAAACGGTTCTCCTTATACCCCCGCGCCTTGGCCTCCGGGGTCATGGCAAAGACCTTGCGGATTAAATCAAACACGCCGGTGTAGGTGGCCGGGTTGCTGCGGGGGGTGCGGCCGATGGGGCTTTGATCGATACTGATGATTTTGTCCAGCTGCTCTACGCCCTCCATGGCCTTGAACTTGCCGGGGTAGGTCTTGGCGCGGTTTAAGACCTTGGCCAAATGCTTATAGAGGATCTCGTTCACCAGGCTGCTTTTGCCCGAGCCGCTGACCCCGGTGACGGAGCAAAGCACCCCCAGGGGAAACCGCACGTCAATGCCTTGCAGGTTGTTTTCCGCCGCGCCCTTCACGGTGAGGAAGCCCTTGGGCCTGCGGCGCTCCCGGGGCAGGGGGATGAACCGCTTGCCGGACAGATACTGTCCGGTCAAGGAATGCTCGTTGGCCATGATGTCCTGCACAGTGCCCTGCGCGGTGATGTACCCGCCGTGGATGCCCGCGCCAGGCCCCACGTCCACGATATAATCGGCGGCGTACATGGTGTCCTCATCATGCTCCACCACGATCAGGGTGTTGCCCAAATCCCGCAGGCGCTTCAGGGTGCCAAGCAGCTTGTCGTTGTCCCGCTGGTGCAAGCCGATGGAGGGCTCGTCCAGGATGTACAGCACGCCCATCAAGCTGGAGCCGATCTGCGTGGCCAGGCGGATGCGCTGGGCCTCGCCGCCGGAAAGGGTGCCCGCCGCCCGGGAGAGGGTCAGATAACTGAGGCCCACGCTGTCCAAAAAGCCCAACCGCGCGTCGATCTCCTTGCGGATCTGGGTGGCGATCATCTGCTCCTTTTCGGTCAGCTGCACCGCCTGGAAGAAGGCCCGGCAGTTGGTGATGCTTAAATCGCAAACCTGGCTGATGTTTTGCCCGCCCACGGTCACGGCCAGCACCTCGGGTTTCAACCGCCGGCCCCCACAGGCCTCGCAGGCGTCGTTGACCATGAACTCTTCATAGGTCTGCTTGGCCGCATCGCTGGAGGTCTCCCGGTAGCGGCGGGTCAGGGAGTTGAGCACCCCTTCAAAGGAGGTGGAAAAATGCCCGGCGCCGTGGGCGCCCTGGTACTCCACGGTAAGCTTTTCGGCGCCGGTGCCGTAAAGCAAGATGTTCACGATTTTTTCGGGCAGGTCGCGGATGGGGGTGTCCATGCTGAAGCCATACTTTTTGGCCAGGGCTTTGAAGAAGGTATTGCCCATGCTGGTGGGATCGCTAACGTTCCAGCCCGGGGCTTGAAGGGCGCCCTGGTTGAGGCTTTTGCCGCGGTCGGGGATGAGGCTATCCGGGCTGATGCGCATAATGGTGCCCAGCCCGCTGCAGGTGGGGCATGCGCCAAAGGGGCTGTTGAAGCTGAACATGCGGGGGGTGAGCTCCTCGATGGAGACGCCGCAGTCCGGGCAAGCATAGTTTTGGGAAAAAAGCAGGCTGCCCCCTTCAAACAGGTCGATGAGCACCAGGCCGCCGCCTTCTCCCGCGGCGGTCTCCATGCTGTCCGCCAAGCGCTTGCGGAAATCATCATCCTGGCGCAGCACCAGCCGGTCGATGACCAACTCAATGCTGTGCTTGACTTTTTTGTCCAGGGCGGGCAGATCGTCCAGCTCGTACAACTGGCCGTCGATACGTACGCGCACATAGCCCCGCTTGGCAGCGTCCTCCATGAGCTTGGTATGCTCGCCCTTGCGTTCCCGCACGATGGGGGCCAGCACCTGAAGCCGTGCGCCCTCCGGCTGTAAAAAGACCTGATCCACCATCTGGTCGATGGTCTGCTGCTTGATCTCCTTGCCGCAGACCGGGCAGTGAGGGATGCCGATGCGGGCGTAAAGCAAGCGCAGATAGTCGTACACTTCGGTAACGGTGCCTACGGTGGAGCGGGGGTTGCGGCTGGTGGTTTTTTGGTCGATGGAAATGGCGGGGGACAGCCCCTCGATGGCGTCGATGTCCGGCTTTTCCATCTGCCCCAGGAACTGGCGGGCATAGGAACTGAGGGATTCCACATAGCGGCGTTGGCCCTCGGCGTAGATGGTATCAAAAGCCAGGCTGGTCTTGCCGGAGCCGGACAGCCCGGTGAACACCACCAGCTTGTTGCGGGGGATTTCCAATGTGATGTTTTTCAGATTATGTTCGCGCGCGCCGCGGATGATGAGCTTGTCGTGCAAAGGGATTACACCTCTATCAATTCATAGGCTGTGGTGCCCAAGCCAATCTTTTGCGCATGCTGAACGCCCAGCCGCCAGTTGGTTTCCGGGTGCGTATCGTTAAAGATATCGCCCGTGTGATTCTTTTGGTCGGCCAGCCAAGTGCCGGGCAGGGGGGGCATGCGGTTACAGGCTTCGGCGCAGGCGGTGTCCAGGGCGACGGGGTCAAAGCTGGCAAACATCCCCACATCCGCGATGACAGGCGCGTCGTTCTCCTCGTGGCAGTCGCAGCAGGGGGATACGTCCATCACCAGGCTGATGTGGAACTGAGGCCGGTTTTGCACCACCGCCAAGGCGTACTCGGAAATTTTCATGGTCAGGTTGTCGTTGGAGCTGTCCCAGGCGTTGATGGCGCCCACGTCCCGGCAAGCGCCTACGCATCGGCCGCAGCCCACGCACTTGTTGTGGTCAATTTGGGCGCGCCGGGCTTTGCCCTCCCCGTGGAAGGAGATGGCGTCCTGGCCGCACTGCTTGGCGCATCGGCCGCAGCCGATACAAAGCTCCGCATTGACGGCGGGCTTGCCCTCGTTGTGCATGGCGCGTTTGCCTGCGGTGGAGCCGCAGCCCATGCCCAGGTTTTTGAGCGTGCCGCCGATGCCCGTACACTCATGGCATTTGAAGTGGGTCAGGCTGATGATGGCCTCCGCGTCCATGATGGTACGGCCAATCAGCGCTTCCTGAAAAAAATCGCCTTTGATGGGCACGGCCACATGATCGTTGCCCGTCAAGCCGTCACCAATGAGCACATGGCAGCCGGTCTGGAAGGGAGAGAAGCCGTTCAGGTAGGCGGCCTGTAGATGATCCAGCGCATTGCGGCGCATGCCCACGTAGAGGGTGTTGCAATCCGTCAGAAAAGGCCGCGCGCCCATTTCCTTCAAGGCGTCCACCACAACCTTGGCGTAATTGGGCCGCACAAACGCCAGATTGCCTGGCTCGCCAAAATGGATTTTGATGGCGGCGAATTTGCCGTCCAGGTCCAATGCGGGCATGCCCGCTTTGTCCAGAAGTCTGCGCAGCTTTTGCAGCAGGTTCCGTTCCGGTGTCGCCCGAAAATCGCTGAAATAAACCTTTGCCTTATCCATGATGGAGGCCTCCTTGGCGATATTGACGCTGCTAGCCCGGGGGATGGAGTAAAAGCGCATTGATATATCATAGCATAGCCGCCCATGGGTGACAAGTGCTGCATACATGCGCCCGCGCCCGCCAACATACCCTAGGAAAGACGGGACAATGAAAAGGAGAAAGGGAGGCGCGGCATGGGGGAGATGCGTTTTTTTGCAGGTGGCAATACGGCGGAGGGGTTTTTCTCTTGCTTTGGTCACATTCTGCCGGAGGCGGAGCAAAAGCGGGTATTTTACATCAAGGGCGGCCCGGGCGTGGGCAAAAGCAGCATGATGAAACGGGTGGCGGCCACGCTACAGGAGGCCGGCCAAGAGGTGGAGTACTATCATTGCTCCTCCGACCCGGAGAGCTTGGACGGCATCTGCGCCCCGTCGCTGGGGGTGATGATGGTGGACGGCACCGCGCCGCATGTGCAGGACCCTGTTCTTCCCGGCGCGCGGGACAGCCTGCTGTCCTTGGGCGACTTTCTGGACGAGAAGGCCCTGCGGCCCAAACTGCCTGAGATACGGCGCTTGGATAAGGAGATCGGCGGGCGGTTTAGCCGTTGCTACCAGTACTTGGCGGCAGCCGCCAAGGTGCGCCAAGCGGCCAGCCGGGGCCAGGAGCGGCCCGAAGGCATTTCCTTGCTTTGCGATGAGCTGACGGAAACCCATCTGCCGTTGCGCGGGGGCAGGGGCGGCCTGCGCACGCTGTTCGCCGCGGCTTTCACCCACAAAGGGCAACTGGGCTTGCTAAGCACCTTGCCTGGGGAGACCACCGTGGCCCTTGAATGCCCTTTTGGTCAGCAAGCAGACGGACTGCTGCGGGCCCTGGGGGAGCGCGCCCGCGCCAGGGGCCTGAATGTGGTGGCTCTGCTGGATCCACTGGAGCCAAGGCTATGGGCGCATTTGGCCATCCCCGCCCATGGGCTGCTGTTTTCCACCCAGGAGGGGTTGACGGCAGGCCATGCGGTGGAAGCCGCTCGGTGGATGGACCTTAAGGAAGTGCCGGAAAAGGAGCATAGCTTTGACCGTAACGCCTACGAGCTGTTGGTGCAGCGGGCAACAGAACAGTTGAAGGCCGCCAAGACCCTCCATGACGAGCTGGAAAGCCATTACGTCGCGCAAATGGACTTTCTCAGGTGGGAGGAGATGCTGGCAAGGGTGAAAGCAGAGCTGCTAGGGCTGTAAAAGCCCATGCAGCGGTGGGGGCAGCGGGCTGTCCAGCACAACCAAGTCCCCTGTGATGGGGTGTGTCAGCTGCAAAAAGCAGCTGTGCAAGGCAAAACGGCCTGGCAGCATAGGGTCTTCACGTCCATACAGAAAATCGCCTACCACGGGGCAGCCCAGCCATGCCAGATGCACGCGGATTTGGTGCGTGCGGCCCGAGCCCAACCGCAGCCGCAGCAGACTGCGGCCCTGGAACGTCTCCACCACCCGATACTCGGTGCGGGCAGGCTTACCGCCGGGGCTGACCACCCTGCGGATGGTGGCGCCTTCCGCCTTGGCGATGGGTTGATCGATGACGCCTTCCCCTTGGGCCGGCGTCCCCTCACAGACAGCCAGGTACTCCCGCTGGAAACCCTGGGTATGCAGGGCGCGCTGCAACCGCTGCTGGATATGAGGCGTAAGCGCAACGGCCATCAACCCGCTGGTGCCCTTATCCAGGCGGTTCACAGGGTGATACCGGAAGCCGGGCGGGCAGCCTAGATGCGCATAGAGGGCGTTTTCCAACGTGTGCCCTTCCCCATGCCGGGAGGCCACGCTGGGCAGCGGCGCGGGTTTGTCCACCAACAGCAGCCCCTGGTGGGCATAGGGGATGGTCAGTGGCAGCGGATAGGGCTGCAGAGGGGCGGCCCTTTCCTCTGGGATGCGGATCACCAGCCGCTGTCCCGCCTGAACCCGGACGTCCGCGTGGGCTGGCTTTCCATCCAGCAGGATCTCGCCTTGGAACTTGGCGCGCTTGAACTGGGTATAGCTCATCTGCAGAGCGCCCAGGGCTACCTTGCGCAGTGGCTGGCCCTGTTGAGCCTCTTCCATCAGGAGGGATAATTCCGTCATGGGATATCCCTCCTGATTTTTGATGGATTGGATCGTGTAAATGATAGCACATATGTTCGCATAAAGCAAGGGGAAATCAAAAATTGGGCGGTTTACAAAACCCGCCTTTTATGCTACCATACCTTCATCGCGGCCTTGCATCGGTGTCATGAAGGCACCTTCTCCTTATGAATGAGGGGTAGGCAGCTTTTGGGATTGCTGATAGCGAAAGGACGATGGAGAATGAAAAAAAACGATGTATTGAGGTTGATCCTGGCTGCGCTGTTTGTGGCGCTGGGCATGGCGTTGCCCTTTTTGACCATGCAGATTCCACAGATCGGCGGCATGCTGCTGCCCATGCATTTGCCCGCGTTGCTCTGCGGGTTGATCTGCGGCTGGCCTTACGGCCTGGCTGTGGGTTTTGTGACGCCTCTGCTGCGCAGTCTGGTGTTTGGCATGCCGCCCTTGATGCCCACAGCTGTGGCCATGGCCTTTGAGCTGGCCGCTTATGGCGCGCTGGCGGGCCTTTTGTATGCCAAGCTGCCCAAAACCGGCTGGCGGATCTGGGTCAGCCTGGTAGGCGCCATGCTGGGCGGACGGCTGGTGTGGGGGCTGATAAGCTGGCTGCTGAACCTGCTGTTCCTGGCAAAGCCCTTTACCTTTGCCATGTTCTTGGCCGGGGCTTTCCTCAACGCCTGGCCGGGCATCGTGATACAATTGGTGCTGGTACCCGCCATCCTGCTGGCGCTGGAGCGGGCCAAGCTGGTTCCCCTGGCAAGCGCGCGGCAGGCCGCATAAGCACAAAGGAAGACATCCAAATGAAGGAAGCGCTTTTGAAAAAGCGGCTGGGCGAAACGCCCCAAATGGAGATCACGGACGCAGTTAAGCTCGTGTATCAAAGCGAGTTTGGCTGCGGCCATTTGCTTGCGCCGCAGGAGGAATGCGCCCAAAGGATCCAGGAAGAAATGGGGCGTACCCAGGCCATGGACGGCATTCCGGCTTGGGTGGATATCGGTGACGATTTGTGCCGGCTGGAGCTGCGTGCCCCTGCTGTGCGCGCCCTGCCTGCGTTGCTGGTGGCCCGGATGATGGCCTGGAGCGCTGCCAACGTCCACGGAAGCTTGCCGGGCTTTCGCGGCAAGCTGGATGTGCTGCGCGGGCTTTGCGCCCAGGCAGAGCTGCCCTTTGACCCCCAAGCGCTGGACGCCTATTTGGAGAGCTACGCTCGCCAGGGCTTTCCTCCGGTGAGCCATAGCGCCACGTACCGGGCTGCCTATGCCCCGGCCTACCGGGTGGTAAGCCGGGTGTATGGATGGGCGCTGCCGGTGATCACAGGCGTGCAGCGACGCCTGGAGGCGGAGGGCCGTGCCCTGGTGGTGGTGGACGGCGTTTGCGGTGCGGGCAAGACCACCCTGGCAGCCGCGTTGGCCCCCTTGTGGGAGGCCCCGGTCATTCCCATGGACCATTTTTTCCTGCCTCAGGACATGCGCACTCAGGAGCGGCTGGCGACCCCCGGCGGCAATGTTCATCACGAGCGGTTTTCTGCCGAAGTGCTGGCGGCTTTGCTGGGGGAGGCTGCTCCTTTCACCTATCAGAGGTATCAGTGCCGGACAGGGGAGAGCCTGCCGCAGGCCGTGCCTCCCGCCCCGGTGCTGTTCATCGAGGGCAGCTACAGCCACCACCCGGCCTTCCAGGAGGCCTACCAGCGGCTGAATGCCCTGCGGGTGCTGCTTACGGTCTCCCAGGAGGAGCAACTGCGCCGCCTGGCGGCCAGGGACCCCGCACAGCTGCCCCGTTTCCAAGCGGAGTGGATCCCTCTTGAAAACGCGTACTTTCAGGCGTATCATAGAGAAAAACACGCGGAGATCATCCTCCGCGCCCAGGAGGGCGAACCATGAAGATCCTGATCATCGACGGCCAGGGCGGCGGCGTGGGCAAAAGCCTGGTGCAGGCCGTGAAGGCGGCCTTGCCGCAGCAGCCGGTGTTGGCCCTGGGGACCAATGCGGCCGCCACCGCCGCCATGCTGAGGGCCGGCGCGGACAGCGCCGCCACGGGGGAAAGCGCCATCTGTTATCAATGCCAAAAGGCGGATCTCATCGTGGGGGTGATGGGCATTTTGCATGCCAATGCCATGTTGGGGGAGATTTCCCCCGCCATTGCGGCGGCGGTCAGCGCCAGCCCTGCCCAAAAGGTTCTCTTGCCCATGGAGCGCTGCGGCCTGCATGTGGTGGGCGTGGGCAAGCAAACGCTGGATCAGGCCGTCCAGGGCGCCGCGGCCAAGGTGAAGGAGCTTTCAGCCGGACAAGGAGGAGAAGGGTGAGTACGACCAAAGCGGAACAGGCCCGGGGGTATTTCGACCAGGGGTATAACTGCGCCCAGGCGGTGGCGGCAGCCTTCGCCCCCGAGATGGGCATGGATGAGCCCACAGCCCTGCGGCTGGCCAGCTCTTTTGGGGGCGGCATGGCGGGGTTGCGGGGCATGTGTGGAGCGGTGAGCGGCATGTTTTTGGTGATGGGCTTGCTGGAGGGGTATGATCGCCCGGACGATCCCACCGCCAAACAGCAGCATTATAAAAGGATGCGGGACATGGCCGCCCAGATGGAGGCAGAGCATGGCACGCTCATCTGCGCTGAGCTTCTCAAGCGAAACAGCATCCTCCCCAAGCCGGCCCCCAGCCAGCGGGACGAAGCCTACTATGCCAAACGTCCCTGCGCCCGTTATGTGGAGACCTGCGCCGCCTTGGTGGAAGAGGAGCTAAAGAACAGGCAGGAATGACCCGCTGGAGGCCTTGCCTACCGCCGGTTTTGACAGCCAAAAGCGGCCCATAGGGGCCGCTTAGCTTGCTGAAAAAGCCCCTCTCGCATTGTCAGCAGCGGCGCCAAAGGGCGGCTTAAGGAAGCGTGTGTGCTGTGCGCACTGCCACGACGTGGCAAGCGACCGATAGCCGGGGCATGAAGCGAGCAGCCAAACGGTAGTGCAGGCTGCGATGACTGAATGGCCGGAAAATCGCGTACGTCCGTGTACGCTCATCCCCTTATGCCGCCTTGCTTCCGCGCGATAGGCACTTTTTGAGCAAGCGCTCATCCCGCTTCCAAACAGGGTTTGTCAGCGGTCTGAGGCGCGGCGATTGCCGCGCCTCAGCTTGCCGTATTCAAAGCCGCTTGGATCCTTACAGCTCGATATGCCCATGCTTGGGCTGGCCCAAAGTGCCGCTGGCCCAATGCTTCCGGCAAAGGCTCACATAGCTCTCGCTGCCGCCCAGCACAATTTGCTCGCCGGTTTTAACCACCTGGCCATCCACCACGCGGGCATTGCACAGGGCTTTTTTTCCGCACCAACAAATGGTTTTCACTTCTTCAATGGTATCTGCCCAAGCCATCAGCCACAGGCTGCCTTCAAAGAAATGGTTGCGAAAATCCGCCCGCAGGCCATAGGCAATCACCGGCACGTTTTCTTCGTCCACGATGCGCACCAATTCTTCCACTTGGGGTTTATGGAGGAACTGCGCTTCGTCCACAATGACGCAATCATACTCTCGAATGTTGAACTTGGGCAGATCCTCCATGAACTCGCAGGGGCAGCTGAGCCCGCTGCGGGACGCGATCATCCGCGCGCCATCACGGGTGTCCACCCGGGGCTTGAGCATCAACACCCGCTGGCCCCGCTCCAGATAGTTGTGGCGCACCATAATGGCGTTGGCGGTTTTGCTGGAACCCATGGCGCCATAACGATAGTAAAGTTTTGCCAAAGAATCGCCCCCATGTGCAACTTGGATCGGCCCAAAGCATAGCATAGCCACCAAAGAATGTAAAGAAAAGCCTGTTGGGCCGGGATAAAAAACGGAGGGATCGTCCCACCGAGGCCAAGGCAGTCTTGCTGCCATCCCTGTCAGTGGGGCGACCCCTGGGAAACCGATGGGACAGCCCTATGGCCCGTGCCCATCGGTGTTGGAGCGGTTTTATTTCCCGAGGATGAAAGCGTTGTATTCCGACTCGGTGACGGTGCCGGTCTGCGGTTTGCCGGCAACACCCTGCCAGGCCTTCACCATGACGGTGGTATTTGCGTCAAAATAGCCTGAGGTGATGGGCATGATGTAGCCCTTGCTGATTAATTTCTGCTGGAGGGAGGCCACCACGGAGCCCTTGCTCCCCTCAGAAAGCAAGAAGCCGCTGCCAACTTTGACCCGCTTTTGGGATGTATTCAAACGGGCCAAGGTTTTGGCGCCGGCAATGCCGTCCACATGCAGACCCTTTTTGGTCTGGAATTTACGCACAGCCAGCTCGGTCATGTCGCCATACTTCCCGTCGATGGATCCCTTGAAGAAGCCGGCGGCCTTCAGGGCGCGCTGCAAAAGTTGTACCCGGCTGCCCGTGCAGCCATAATAGAGGGTTTTGGGGTTCTTTGGGGTGAAGTTGGACGCGGGGTTTTTCCCGGTAACCGTATTGAGGGCTTTGCTGCCTCCGTCATAAAGAGCGGTGAGCGTGCGGTTGCCGGGCTTGCCGTCCGCCCGAAGGCCAATGGAGGCTTGGTAACGGGACACCGCCTTTTTGGTGGTCGGACCAAACTTGCCATCCACAGAACCTTTGTAGTAGCCCTTATCCTTCAGGGTTTGCTGCAGCTTGCGCACAGTGTCGCTTTGCTCGCCAAAGGGAATGGTATCATACTTAGCCAAAGCGGTCATGACCGTGCTTGCCATTAGGATGATGACGAGCATGAAGCTGATGAATCGAAGCATCTTATGATGATCCATAATCCTACCTCCTGAAAAACGTAAGGAGTATTCTGGTAATCAAAATAACGAATGAAGTGTGGGAAACATTCCCAAAGGGAAGTATTATTAAGTATAAGAAAAAACCCTTGTGTGTAAAGGATTTCCCGTCAAGTGTAGGAGTTTTGTTAGAAAATTGATAGAATTTGTCACACTTTTATGACGAAATCAAGGAAAATCCATGTCAATCCGGACAGAACGCACAAAGGGCCCCTGTGTTGAAAAGCGGGGGAGACCGTGTTATACTGGGTGCGTTCCCCGCCCGGTGGCAGGGGCGGTTGCCGTGGCCGGTTCCCTGCGTTATTATGGGTTTCACCAATCACCTGCACCCGTAGCTCAGTAGGATAGAGCGACCGCCTCCTAAGCGGTAGGCCATGGGTTCGAATCCCGTCGGGTGTGCCAACCGAGAAGCCGAAAGCCTTGATTTGATTAGGTTTTCGGCTTCGCTTTTTGGTGAACCGCCCTGTGATTTTGCGAGTCCATCGGGGCCCCATTAGCAAAATCGATGAGCAAACTACAAAATGTCTACCGTTCCATGCAGAAAAAATCTACTCCCAATTTGCGGATCGACCCACCCCCAATGATGCCATTCGGATGCACTTTTGGGGCGATTTGCTAATCGGAGTTTTTTTGCTCGTTTTTATTTGCTAATTTTCTCAAGATGGATTAGCAAACTGGACGGACTGGAAAACTTTCATTAGCAAATCGGGGTTACTGGCCAGTGCCGTAGCAATTGCATTTGCGTCCAGTGGGGGTGCCGCTTGCGCTGCGGGCATGGCCAGTGCGGTAGCCGACTTGCCTTTTTCCTTCCTGTTTTGGTAGAAATTCTGCTCCATCTCGCCAGCGAGGTTCTTTCGATCCTCATCCAAGATATGGGCGTATCGCTTCGTCACCATATC
>JAVBSI010000003.1:0-15179 GCA_031556815.1 Eubacteriales bacterium
TTTGGCCACTTTCACGGCATCCGGGTCGATCTCGATGGCCAGTACCGCCCCCGCCCCCAGCTTGGCCGCCGTGATGGCTAAAATGCCGCTACCCGTCCCTACGTCCATCACCCGCATACCCTGTCGCAGATGCTTCTCCAACAGCTCCATGCACATGTGAGTGGTCTCGTGGGTACCGGTGCCAAAAGCCATGCCCGGGTCCAGTTCACTGAGGATATCGCCGGTCTGGGTCTGATAGGATGCCCAGGTGGGCTTCACCACCAGATGACTGCCAATATGGAAGGGTTTGTAGAACCGCTTCCAGGTCTCCGCCCAGTCCGCATCCTGCACATCTTCCACGTCCAGGGTCAATGTTCCCAAGGCTTGGGCTCCATTCCCCTGGAGCAGACCCTGGCTGCCATGGGATTTTCGCAGAAGCCCTGCCAGCTCTCCCCGCAAGGCCGCCAGCAAGTCTGCGGATTGCCCGTCAGCCGAAAACCAGCCCCGCACCAGCACATCCAGGGGCATGTTTTCCAAAAGTTTTTCATCATACAGCTCCCAGTAAACCCCAGGCTGACTGGGATCCGGGATGTCCGCCCGATCCACAATCTCCGTGCCGGTAGCGCCAAGGCGTATCAGCAGTTCGCTAATGATGTCCGCTCCCTCGTGAGTGGTGTGAACCGTTACCTGGCTCCATTCCATGGCAACCTTCTCCTTTGCGGGCCGGTTTAGCCAGCCTCCAAAAGGCGGGCAGCATACAGCCACCCGCCCCTCCGTCTAGTTGAACATGCCCTTGAGCTTCTCCAGAAAGGACTTGCGATCCTCATACTCCTTGCCGGTCATGCTATCCTCCAGCTGGTGCAACAGCTCCTTCTGCTTCTCGCTTAACCGTTTGGGAACCTCCACCCGTACCCGCACCACCAAATCTCCTTTGCCGCTGCCCTGTAGCTGCGGGATGCCCTGGCCTTTGAGCCGGAATTGGTCATCGCTTTGGGTGCCTTCCGGGATGCGGTATTTGACGGGTTCTTTCAGCGTGGGAATATCCACCTCCGCACCCAGCGCAGCCTGGGTGATGCTGATGGGCATTTCCAGGCGCAAGGTAGTGCCCTCCCGCTTGAACAACTTGTGAGGCTTCACCGTGATACGAATGAGTAGGTCTCCGTTGGGACCGCCCCTCACACCTGGTTCTCCCTGGCCGTTCATGATAATGGTCTGCCCGTTGTCGATGCCCGCGGGAATCTTCACCGTGGCGGTGCGCTTTTTCCGGATTCGGCCCGAGCCGCTGCAGGCGCCGCATTTTTCTTTGATGATCTTACCCTCGCCGTGACAGGTGGGGCAGGCCCGCACGGTGACCATAAAACCTCCGCCCGCCTTTACCTGTCCGCTTCCCTTGCAGGTAGGGCAGGTTTGGGCCTGGGTGCCTGCCTTGGCGCCGCTACCCTTGCAGGTATCACACAGCTCATTGCGGAAGAAATCAAAGGATTTTTCAGCGCCAAAGGCCGCTTCTTCAAAGGCCACGCTCATATCAAAGCGAAGGTCGTTGCCTTGCTGTGGGCCTGACCGCCGCTGGCCGCCGCCCATGCCGCCAAAAATTTGGTCAAAAATGCTTTCAAAGCCGCCCATGCCACCCGCATTGCCGCCAAAGCCGCTAAAATCAAACCCGCCAAAACCGCCGGTGCCGCCGAAACCTCCCATGGGAGGCCCGTCAAAGCCAAACTGATCGTAGCGGGACCGCTTATCCGGATCGCTTAACACCTCGTTGGCCTCGTTCAGCTCTTTGAAGCGCTCCTCGGCAGATTTATCATTGGGATGCAAATCCGGGTGGCACTCCTTGGCTTTTTGGCGATATGCTTTTTTAATCTCATCATCCGAGGCGGACTTGCTCAAGCCTAGCACCTCGTAATAATCGCGTTTTTTTGCCAAAGGCTCACCTGCTTCTTTTCAAAGTGAACGCCTCAGAAGGGAAGGAGAACTTCCCCTCCATCCCCTCTGAGGCCTGCCGCGATGGCGGCAACCCGCTTCGCGCGGCTGTTTTGATTACTTCACATCGTAATCCGTATTCACGGTGCCGTCATCGTTCTGCGCAGGGCCTTCGCCGCCTATATCCGGGCCGCCCTCGCCGCCCACGGGAGCCTCGCCGCCTTCCTGCTGGTACAGCTTGCCAAAGACCTGGTACACCTTCTGGGTGAACCCCTCCATGGCATCCTTGATGGCGGAGGCGTCGCCGCCTTCACGGATCTTCTTAAAGCTGTCGATCTCGCTCTGCACGGTGGTTTTGTCCTCCTCGGAAAGCTTATCACCGTTGTCCCGCAGTTGCTTCTCCATCTCATAGATCATGGTATCGGCACGGTTTAAGGTTTCCACTTCTTCCGTGCGCTTCTTGTCCTCTTCGGCGTACTGCTCGGCTTCCTTGATACGCTGGTTGATTTCATCCTCGGTCATGTTGGTGGAAGCGGTGATGGTGATCTTCTGCTCATTGCCGGTGCCTTTGTCCTTGGCGGACACGTTCACGATGCCATTGCGGTCGATGTTAAAAGTGACCTCGATCTGGGGAACGCCGCGGGGCGCGGCGGGGATGCCTGTCAGTTGGAAACGGCCCAAGGTTTTGTTGTCATAAGCCATGGGGCGCTCGCCCTGAAGCACGTGGATCTCCACAGTGGTCTGTCCATCGGCGGCGGTGGAAAACACCTGCGATTTGGTGGTTGGAATGGTGGTGTTGCGGTCGATCAGGCGGGTGAAAATATGGCCTTCGGTCTCCAACCCCAGGGACAGGGGGGTCACGTCCAGCAGCAGCACGTCCTTCACTTCGCCGCCCAGCACGCCGGCCTGAATGGCAGCGCCGATGGCAACACACTCGTCCGGGTTGATGCCCTTGAAGGGATCCTTGTGGGTGATCTTCTTCACAGCCTCTTGCACTGCGGGGATGCGGGTGGAACCGCCCACCAGAATCACCTTGTCGATCTGCTCGGCGGTGAGTCCGGCATCCTTGAGGGCCTTGGTCATGGGCTCGATGGTCTTTTCCACCAGATCGGCGGTCAGATCGTCAAACTTGGCCCGGGTCAGGGTCATGTCCAAGTGCTTGGGGCCGTTGGCATCGCTGGTGATAAAGGGCAGGTTGATATTGGCGGTCATCACGCCGCTAAGGTCGATCTTGGCCTTTTCTGCGGCTTCCTTCAAACGCTGGGAGGCCATCTTGTCCTGCTTTAGATCAATGCCGCTTTCCTTTTTATAGGTATCGGCGATGTAGCTAATAATGCGATCATCAAAGTCGTCGCCGCCCAGGCGGTTGTTGCCGTTGGTGGCAAGCACTTCAAACACGCCGTCGCCGATCTCCAGCAGGCTGACGTCGAAGGTGCCGCCGCCCAAATCGTACACCAAAATCTTCTGCGAGCCTTCTTTGTCCAGGCCATAGGCCAAAGCCGCGGCGGTAGGCTCGTTGATAATGCGCTGCACGTCCAGCCCGGCGATACGGCCAGCATCTTTGGTGGCCTGGCGTTGGCTATCGCTAAAGTAGGCAGGTACCGTGATGACAGCCTGGGTAACGGTCTCGCCCAGGTATGCTTCCGCATCACCCTTGAGCTTTTGCAGGATCATGGCGCTGATCTCCTGCGGGGCGTATTCCTTGCCGTCGATCTTCACTTTATAGTTGCTGCCCATTTCCCGCTTGATGGACTGAACGGTGCGATCCGGGTTGGTTACCGCCTGCCGCTTGGCAATCTGGCCCACCAGACGCTCCCCATCCCTGGTAAAAGCGACCACGGACGGTGTGGTGCGGGAGCCCTCGGCGTTGGGAATGACAACGGGCTCGCCGCCCTCCATCACCGCAACGCAACTGTTGGTGGTACCAAGGTCAATACCGATGATTTTTCCCATAGTGAGTTCCTCCTCAAAATGCGGATTTCCGCTTGTTTGTGTGTTTTCTGGATTACCATTTGTATTTGGAAGGCGGGACGCAGTCCCTCCCTATCCACAGTTTATTCAGGCACCACCTTTACCATGGCATGGCGCAGGATCGTTTCCCCCATTTGGTATCCCTTTTGGAATACCTCGCACACCGTACCCGGTTCACCGTCGTCCGATGTGCCTTGCAGCACCGCGTTCTCCAACGTAGGGTCAAACCGTTGGCCCAGGCGGTCGATGGCCTTGATCTCTCGTTTGCCAAAGACCTCCATCAGTTGCTTGTAAACCAGCTCGATCCCTTCTTTGAGGAGCGGATCTGATGAGTCCTTGGCGGCGTCGATAGCCCGCTCCAAATTATCCACCACGGGCAACAAAATGACCACAAAGGTTTTGGTGCCGTCGTCAAAGGCATCCTTGCGAACGCTTTGGTTGCGGCGGCGGAAGTTCTCAAAGTCCGCTTGTACCCGCTGGGCCAAATTCAGGTATTCTTCCTGCTTGGCCTGGGCAGATGCCAAGGCCTCGGTAAGCTGCGCCACATCCATTTGCACCTTGGCCTCTTCCAACACGGCCTCATCCGCAGGGATAGCGGCGTCTTGGCTTTCCACGGCCTCCAGTTGATTCCCCTCCGCGTCGATGGCCTGGGGGGTCTGTTCCTCATCAGTCTGCCAAGCGTCTCGTTCCAGTTCCATATTTTGCTCTATTCCTTTGCTTTTCTTCTTGCCCATAAGCTCACCCCTCATCCTGCTTCAGCAGACTGGAGAGATGCTCTCCCAACGCTCGCAAAATGCCAAACACCTGCCCATATTGCATGCGGGTGGGGCCGATAACGCCAATGGTCCCATGGCTCTGGTTGCCCAGGCGGTAGCTGGCGGTGACCAGGGAGCAGTCTACAAGCTCTGGAATGCCTGTTTCCGGCCCGATGCGCACGGTGAAGGCCATTTCGCCGTCCTGTTCCAACAGCTGAAGCAACTTTTCTTTGGTTTCAAGCAAGGAAAGGAAGCCTTTGGCTTTTTCCACGTCGCTATATTCTGGGAAACTGAGGATGTTGCTAGAGCCCCCTACCGCCAATTTGCCAGCAGCGCCTTGTTTTTGCACATCGCCGATGAGATCGGAGATGCTGGCCACCACCTGCTGTACAGCCGGGGGTTCTTGGGCAGCCAGTGTCTGCTGGGCTTCGGACAGGGTGTGCCCCGCCAAGCGGTTGGTGAGCATCCTGCTAATGCTATAGAGCGCGTCCGCGTCCATATCGTTCCCGATGCGAATGATGGAGTCCCGCACAATGCCGCTGTCTGTCACAATGACCACCAAGGCCGTGCTGCTGGTTACGGGAACCAGCTGAATTGTGCGGATCCTGGTTTCTGGGGTTTTCGGGCTCATCACGAGCGCCGTATAATGCGTCAAGCTGGACAGTACCTGCGCGGCGTGGCCGATCACATCCTCCATTTGCCTGGCGCGATCCTGAAAATGCCCCCGAATGCTTTCCGGGTTGGCTTTCAAAATCTTGCCCTGCTGGAGCAGTTGATCCACATACAGGCGGTAGGCCTTGGCGCTTGGTACCCGACCGGCGCTTACATGGGGCTGATCCAGATAGCCCAGCTCCTCCAGATCGCTCATTTCGTTTCGGATGGTGGCGGAGGACAAGCTGGTTTCGTACTTCTTAGAAATGGTACGGCTGCCCACGGGAATCGCGGTGAGGATGTAATCGTCAATGATGGCTTGCAAGATGCGAAATTTCCGCTCGTCTATGGCCATGTCCTCCCTCCTTTCCGTAGCCTCTAGGGTTTTTGTATCAACCATTCAGTTTCTGCCGCGTTGTTAGCACTCACCGTTGCCGAGTGCTAACATCCATATCATATGCCCAACAGCCTCAAATGTCAATAGGGTGAGCGCTCATATTTTTAATTTGTTCATAAATATAGAACAAAGGGTTGAACCCCCTGTTTTGTCTGTCAGAGTCCTCAATTTCCGGGATGTTTGGAGGGATCGCAGTCCCTCCAAGTGCATTCGCACCGACCGGCTTTGATGGCCAGGCGGGGCGTTTGCGGTTTAACGCAAACATCACCCATAGCCTCAAAAAAGTGGCACAGCTACTTTTTTGACAAGCTGAACAGAGGGTGGATCTCTATTGCATGAACTTTAGGAGCACTTGGTTTTGCATCATCAGGCCGGTCTGGGTCAAGGTAAATGCGCGCTGATCATCCACGCCCGAAAAGCAGGCCAGCCCGGCGCCAATCAGTTCCTCCATTGCTTCCCCATACGCTTTGCATAGCGGCAGGCCGAAGCGCGTTGCAAATGCAGCCTCATTCACGCCGGCTACCGTTCGTAGGCCCAGCATCAACGTTTCGAACATGGCCTCTTGTTTGTCGATCCCATGTTCCTCCGCCGCGGGCAGCTTCCCCTCCGCGATCAAACGTAGATACGCTGATTGATCCATGACATTTTCCCGGCGAATATACAGGCTTTCCGGCGACGCTCGCTGGCCCATCTCCACTGGAAGCATGCTGGCCGCGCTCACCCCAAGCCCCAGATACCATCTGCCCCGCCAATAGCCCAGGTTATGCCTGCACTGGTATCCGGGCTTGGCAAAGCTGCTAATCTCATATTGACCATACCCATGGGCTTCCAGCCAATCCCGCCCTTGTTCCAGCATGGCGGCCACTTCATCTTCATTGGGCAGGACGCATTCACCCGCCTCCACCTGCGCTGCCAGGCGGGTTCCCACCTCCAGGATCAGGCTATATGCAGAAATATGGGTGGGCTGCAAGGCCGCCACCCGCCGAAGGGTATCGCGGTAATCATCCAGGCTCTGCCCGGGCAAACCGTACATCACATCGATATTGAGATTGTGTACCCCGTGTCGGCGCGCCAGCGCCACTGCCTCCACCGCCTGGGCATAAGTATGAATACGCCCCAACCTGCCCAGCAGCCTATCCTGTGAAGCCTGCACCCCCAGGGAAAGGCGGTTCACGCCGTGGTGCTTGACCATGGCCAGCCAGTCCGCCGTCAGTGTGCCAGGGTTGGCCTCCATGGTAAACTCGACCTCTTTGCCCATGGGGAACAGCCGCCCCAGCCGGGAGAGCAACCGATCCATCAGCGCAACAGGCAACAAAGAGGGGGTGCCTCCACCGAAAAACACCGTATCGATCTGGGCATCCATGACGGTTGTCGCGGACAATGCCATTTCTTGCATCAGGGCATCACAGTACGCCTCCATGTCCTCCCGGGAGACAGAAGCAGAGCAAAAATCACAATAAAAACATTTTCTTTTACAAAATGGAATATGCAGGTATAATGATAGCAGCATGGTACCCCCCCTCAGGGGCATTGTACCATACATAGCGTCATTGTAACAAAGGAGTCTGCTACATGCACGAAATCGAACAGTACTTCGACATGTTTGTGCGGGGTTGCATCCTGCTCATCGAAATCGCGGGCATCGCGGTCATCGTCATCAGCATGGTACGGGGGTTCGTCGGCTACATCCGCAAGGACGAGTCGATCCGTATCGAACTGGCCAAAGGCATCATGCTAGGGTTGGAGTTTAAGGTGGGCAGCGAGGTGTTGCGCTCTGTGATCGTCAGCGGCTGGAACGAGCTGGGCACGCTGGCCGCCGTAATTTTGTTGCGCAGTTTGCTGACCTTGCTGCTCCACTGGGAAATCAGCGTGGAAGAAGAAAGGCAGCATCCCGGGCATGCTCATGACAAGCACGCCATCGGTGTGAAAGAGTTGCTTGCTGGGGGGCACGGCGTAAAGGCCCCCTCCCCCCAACAGGAGAATTCAGAGCAAAAATAAGCCTATTGGCTCATCATCACCCGGATGTTTTCCACCTGCACGTCTGTGTGCGCTGCGCACAAGGACAGGATGGTGGCGCTTTGGGTGCTGGTAAGCGCTTGGCCCTTCACCATGACGGTAAGGGTGTTGTTTTCCAGCAACAGCAAGCAGGGGTCGAACCCCACCGCCCGTAAGGCCTCCTCCATGTCCAATTCCGCTTGGTGTTCCTCCACCATGCGCGCCAGCCTTGCTGCCGCGTCCTCCCGGGTTTGCGCGGTCAGGTCCGTGTTTTCCGTCAGGGCCAGCAAAGCGGCCCTGTCCTGTTGATAGGCGGTTTCCCGCAGGGTCCGTTGCGCCGACAGATCCGCTGGCGTCAAGGCGGGGGTTGGCGCTCCGCCAAACAATACCTTGCCGTCTTCCAGCAGGTTTTGCATGTCAACAGGGTTCTGCACCCCGCCGCCTAGCTCCACGCCGCTAAGCCTGGCCTGCAATCCCGCCCAGCCGCCGCCCCACAAAAGCATTGCCGCCACCGCCACCAACACTGCCAATGCGCCGAGCCTCAGCCATTTCCATGAGAAATGGCTGGGCTTTTTTACTTGGCGCTGTGCCTCCTGGGGGCCCGTCTTCTTCCATTCCTTGTTCATCGTCTATCCTCCATCACAAACACATCCACGGCAGCCTCCGGCAGCCCTAGCAGCGTGCGTGCGGCCCGAATCAATTCCAGCCGCACTTGCATATCTCCCGCCCCTTCCGCTACCACTACAGCGCCGGTGGGCCGGGATTTGCCACCGCCACCAAAGGCCGTCACTGCCTCGGTCTCATAGAACAATGCCACTTCCACCCGCCCAGCCCCGGCCATGGCGCTGAGCACCTCCGCCATGCGTCTTTCCTCACTGGACGCACCGCTTCCGCTATTGGTTGCCCCCTGCGTGGCTGCCAGCAAACAGGCCGCCAGCAATGCGGCCAGTGCTGCCCACCATAAGCGTTTCCCGGTTTTCAGCCATGTCCATACCGCCTTCACATCATCCACCCTCGTCCGTAAAAACCTTCACTTGGGCATCCTCCGCCCCAAAGGCCGATCGGATGGCTTCCCGCAGTTCGTCCGGCTCAATCAGTGGCGGAGACTGCTGCGTTTTCGACGCTTCGAGCCACAACTCAATTCGCCCCAGCCCGCCGCTTTCTGTTACATATACGGTGGCTTCCGCCTTATACCCCGCGTTCTCGGCCATCCGCTGGCAAAAGGCTCTTGCCTGGTTAGCCTGCGCTTGTAAAACATAATGGGTGTAGCCCGGCTGTGTTGTTTCTTCCCCCACCTGCAAGCTGCTTTGGGCAGCCACTTGCCCCAGCACGCTGGTGATGGAGGCGGTTCCCGGCTTCAGCCAGCCCTGTATCATGTCCACCATAGCGCTGAGCAGCACCGCCATCACCAACAGGCTGGCTATCAGGCGAACCGCCTTGTGCAGGTTTCCCTCGGGCAACAGCAGCTCCACCAAGGCCCAAAGAGCTCCCAGCACCGCCACCTGCCGCAAGAAGCCTCCCATGCCCTCACCTCAACATCACGGTCAGATTGCCCACCACCAGCATCTGGGCCACCAGCATCATAAACATGGCCCCCATGCTGAGTTCGATGATAAATAATAGCGTATACACGCCTGAAAATTCGCCAATGCAACGGCTGAGCGGCGAATCCGCCACAGGCTCCAGCACGGCGGCGGCCGCACTATATAAAAGCAGCGTGCAGACCGTTTGTAGCATAGGCCCCAGCAGTTTCCCCAACAGCAACAGCAAGCCCAAGACGCCGACCGCGTTGTTGATTAATAGCGAACAGCCCACCAACGTGTCTACCGTATCTGAAAACATCCCGCCCACGATGGGGATAAAATTATCAATAGCGTATTTGGCCGTGCGGATGGAAACCCCATCCACCGCCGCAGAGCTTAGGCCTTGCACCATCATCACCCCAATGAACACCGTGAAGCCAAAGCCCAGCGTCCAATGAGCCACCTGCTTAAACAACTTGCAAAGCCTTGAGATACGCAGGTTCTCCGAAAGGCTACCCACCATGGTCAGCACCCCCAAGCCCATGGCAAAGGGCAACGTCACGTTTTGGAGCAAGGTGGTCATGGTGCCGCTGGCTGCCACCACGGCAGGCTGAAAAAACGCCGCGCTGGCCCGCCCGCCCACAGCGGCCAACAGCGTTACCAGCAAGGGAAAGAGAGCCTGCATGGTGGCGGACATCTCAGAAATGGCCGTCCTGGCCAACTGGGCGTGCTCGCTCATATCCGCTACCAAAAAGCCCAGCACCAGCAACATCCCCACATAGTTACAGGCTTTGGCCACAAACTCTCGACCCAACGAGGCCCGCAGATGGCTCAAGATACCCAGCAACAAGGCGGGCGCCAGCAATCGGGTTATGCGCCAAAGGCTGCCTTCAAACGCCCCCGCGGCTTCCCTTCCCAACCAGTTGAGAAGCCCAGGTCCATCCAAGATGGGCTTCCCCTGGGTCAGGGCGCCCAGCAGCCCGGGAACGTCTGTAGGGAGCAGGTCCTGTTCCCCGGCGATCCGGGTCAACTCCCCCAGATCCAAGGTGGAGATTTGCTGGGAAACCGTCTCTTGCAAAGTTTCAGCGGTGGCAGAAGGCATAGCGGAAAGACAGGACAGCTCACCGGGTTGTCCCCCTGACAACAACCCGCCTACCAGCAATCCCACCGCGCAGAGCAACGTCCTTGCCAGCCACCGCCTCATGGCGCCAGCTCCAAGATCATTTCCAGCAGACTAATCATCATGGGAGCAGCCAACACAAAGATGGCCAGTTTGCCGCAAAGCGCCACCTTCATGCCCAAGCCTCCTTCTCCCAGATCCGTGCAGGCTTGGGCGGCCAATTCCGCCACATAGGCGATGCCCAGCACTTTCAGCAACAGGCTCATGTAGCCCTCATGAAGGCCGCTCATGGCGGTGATGCGGGCAAAGGTGTCCCTCAACCCTGCCAGGCTTTCCAACGCCGCCAACAGCAGCATGGCGCCCGCCGCCATGGCGCACAGGCTGGCTATCTCCGGCTGTTGTTGTCGCACCACCATGCACAAAAGCGCCGCGGCCACGGCAAGGCCCGTCCACTGCCAAAGCGCCATGCTAATACAGCTGGAATATGCTCTTTACGCTGGAAAGCAGCTGAGAAATCAGCTCCACCACCATAAACAGCGCAATCACGACCCCCACCACCGTGGCCAGGGTCGCCAGCTCTTCCCGTCCCGCACGGGTTAGCACCTGATGGATCACCGCCACCACCACGCCCAGCCCTGCCAGCCTAAACAACATGTCGATCTGAACCATATTCACTCCCCCTGACGCTCACCATAGGGCGATGGCCAACATCAGCCCGCCCAGCACGCCCAACTGCGCGTAGAGCTTGCCGGTCTGCTCCGCCTTTTGCCGCGCTTTTTCAATCAGCAGAGCCAGCCGCCGCCCGCAGGCGGTCACAGCTTGGCTCCGCATGGCGGAGGTTCCGCTGCCCATCTGGCGAAACAGCAACGCCAAATGCCCCTGTTCCTCCGCTTGTTCACATTGCAATGGATAGGCCTTGCATGCCTCCAGATAGGCCTGTGACAGGGTTCTTGATGGCTTTTCCTCCAATTGCTTGGCGGCATGGCTCAATCGGGCCCGCACCTGCCCGCTTGTTCCCTGAGATTCTAGGCCCTGCGCACTTTGCCATAGAAGATCCCCCAGGGGCAAACGTTCTTCCTCCAGCAGCAAACCCATGGCCTGCAAGGCGTCCGCCCAGGCTTCCAGAGTCTGCAAATGCTGCTGGCAACGGCTGCGAAGCCACAATCCCAGCCCGGTACCTGCCGCAAAGCAGGCAAAAGCCCCTGTTGCCCCTAGCATCAGGCATTCCCTCCGGTCTCCATCAAGATGGGCTGCCACTGGTTGTTATAAAAGCCTGCCACAGTGCCGGTTCGGCTTGCATCCATTACCACAAAGAGGGAAAACGCCTGCCGCTGGATCAAATGATGCAGCGCACTTCGCTCCGACAGGCCTTCCACGCCTGCCCCATGAACGCTGGTTAGCACGCTGACGCCGCATTGGATTGCCTCCAACACCGCGATGGCATCCCCCATACCGCCCAGCTCGTCCGTGACCAGTACCTGGGGCGCCATGGCCCGCAGCAGCCAACGAAGGCCTACTTCCTTGCCCGCTCCATCCAGCACATCGGTGTTCAAACCCACTTCCAGCTGAGGCACGCCCCGATACATAGCAGCCAGCTCGCTGCGCTCGTCCACCATCGCGGCGCGAATGCCGCCATTGGAAAGCTGGCGGCAGGCATCCCGCAAAAAGGTGGTCTTGCCGGTGCTGGGTAAACCGATGACCAGCATGCTTTTGACCCGGTTTCCCTCCGCCAAATGAGGCATCACGGGGTCCGCGACGCCTGGCCATTGCCCCGCGATCCGCACGCAAAGGCTGCTGATGTCCCGCAAGGCCCGGATGGACCCGCCCTGTGCGATCACCCTCCCGCAAAGCCCCATGCGATGGCCGCCCCGCAAAGTGACATATCCCTGCCGCTGCTCCTCCACCCTGGCGTACAGGGCGTGTTCGCTGAGGGACTCTGCCATGGCGTTCACTTGTTCCTGGGAGGGGGTCAGGCTGCAGGTCTTCTCCCCATCGCCGGTGACGATACGCACAGGTCGATTGGCCCGCACACGGATCTCCCGCGCCTCTCCCGGCTGCACAGCCGCCAACGCCTTGGCCACGCTTTTGGGCAGGCATAACGAAAGAAAACTCAAGGTTTCTTGCCATGTCATAAACGGGGTCTCCCCTCTTTACTCAAACAAAATCATCCCTATGGCCTGGTAAAAGGCATAATCCACATTTTCCCCTTCCGGCAGTCCAAAGGCCTTACGGGCCTTTTTCACCGCCGCCGCCGTACCTTGTCCATAGAGCCCGTCTGAAGAACCGTAGTAATACCCCAGCGCCCGCAGCTTGCTCTGCACTGCTGCCGCCTGGCTGCTACGCTCGCCGGGCCCCATGGGCCGCAGGCCAGTGTCCAGCTGTCCATAAGGCCCGCCTTCCAACACTACCTTTGCCCCGTTAGGCACCTTAGCGTAGAGCGCTTCACTATCCTTGATAAACATGCGAATGCACCCATGGGAAGCGTTGCTGCCGATGGAGCCCGGGGCGTTGGTGCCATGAATTCCATACATGCCCCAGGGCACGGACAGCCCCAAAAAGCGAGTCCCAAAGCCCCCCAGCTCCCCTGAAAACCGATGGCTGACACGAAATACGCCAATGGGCGACGGGGTATCATAGGTGCCGGTGGCGATGACATACCGCTTTTGTACCTGGGTGCCTTGGTAAAGGGTCAGGCTCTTGCCATGCAGATCCACCCAGATCCACGGGCCCTCGGGCACGTTGGCGCGAATGGCTGCCTGCTTAGCCGCGCTGGGAGGCCCGTCCGCGGCGCTTACCCCAAACCACAGATTGGCCAGGGCCATGAGTAAACACAGCAACCCCATAGCCCAGCGTTTTCCCTTCGGCATTCCTGCATCACCCTTTAGCAGCCGTTGTTTCACCATCCTATGCGCCGGCAGGCAGCGGTATGACAGGCGGGCCGCGCAACCTGCCTCCCCCCTTGCAATTCGGCAGAAAATCCGCTATGATACCTGGGTATACGATGCCTATACAGCCCAATGGAGGAGTTTTTTTGCAAGATCAGCGCTTGGCTCATATCCGGAATTTCTGCATAATCGCACATATCGACCACGGCAAATCCACTCTGGCGGATCGTCTGCTTGAGATGACCGGTGTGTTTGAGCGCCGAGATATGGTGGAACAGATCTTGGACAGCATGGAGCTGGAGCGGGAGCGGGGCATCACCATCAAAAGCAAGGCTGTGCGCATGAGCTACACGGCCAAGGATGGGGATACCTACACCCTCAACCTCATTGACACCCCCGGCCATGTGGACTTTAGCTATGAAGTTAGCCGTGCGCTGGCCGCTTGTGAGGGCGCGCTGCTGGTGGTGGATGCCACCCAGGGCATTGAAGCGCAAACCCTGGCCAATGTGTACATGGCCCTGGAGCATGATCTGGAGACTGTTCCTGTCATCAACAAGATCGACCTGGCCAGCGCCCAGCCCGAGGAAGTGAAAAAAGAAATCGAGGACGTGATCGGCCTGGATGCCGGCAATGCGCCCATGATCTCCGCGAAAACGGGACTGAACTGCGAGGCCGTGCTGGAGGCCATCGTCGGGCAGATTCCTCCGCCAGCGGGAGATCAAAACGCCCCCTTGCAAGCGCTGATCTTCGATGCGTTCTATGACAACTACAAAGGAGCCATCTGCTTTGTGCGGGTAATGCAGGGCAGCGTAAAGCCCGGCATGCGCATGCGCATGATGGCCAGCGGAGCCGAGTTTGATATCGTGGAGGTGGGCACTTTCCGCCCCGGTTATGTGCCCTGCGCCGAGCTTTTGCCCGGAGATGTGGGCTACATCTCTGCTTCCATCAAGGACGTGGGCGACACCCGGGTGGGCGATACCATCACCGACGCGGCGCGGCCCGCCACCGCCCCCCTGCCCGGCTACCGGAAGGTGACGCCCATGGTGTTTTGCGGTATCTATCCCGCTGACGGCGCGGACTATGACAACCTCCGCGACGCCCTGGAAAAGCTGCGCATGAACGACGCCTCACTGACCTTTGACCCGGAAACCTCCGTGGCGCTAGGGTATGGCTTCCGTTGCGGATTTTTGGGTCTGCTGCATATGGAGATCATCCAGCAGCGGTTGGAGCGGGAGTTTGACCTGGACTTGGTCACTACCGCCCCCAGCGTCATCTACAGGGTGTTTAAGACTGACGGCAGTGAAATGACCATCGACAACCCCACCAATTTGCCAAATGTTGGCGAAATCGAGCATATGGAGGAGCCCTACGTAGCCGCCGCCATCTACACCCCCCAGGAATACGTGGGCGCCATCATGGATATCTGTGTGGACAAACGGGGCGCCTTCCTAGACATGCAATACGAGGGAGGCAGGGTGAAGCTGCTCTACCACATCCCGCTAAACGAGATCATCTACGAGTTTTTCGATCAAGTAAAAAGCCGTTCCCGCGGTTATGCCAGCTTTGATTATGAAATGAAGGGCTATCAGGTAAGCGATCTTGTGAAGCTGGATATTCTCCTCAACGGGGAGATCTGCGATGCCTTTTCCATCATCGTGCATAAGGACAAGGCCTATGCCCGGGGCCGCAACATCGCCGAAAAGCTGAAAGATGTCATTCCCCGCCAGATGTTTGAGATTCCCATCCAGGCGGCCATCGGTGGCAAAGTCATCGCCCGGGAGACTGTGAAGGCCTTGCGCAAAGACGTGCTGGCCAAGTGCTACGGCGGCGACATCACCCGCAAAAAAAAGCTGCTGGAAAAGCAGAAGGAAGGCAAAAAGCGCATGCGCCAGTTCGGCAGCGTGGAGGTGCCCAGCGAGGCCTTCTTGTCCGTGTTGAAGATGGATTGATGGAACAGACGACGGCAGGGCTATACATCCACAT
>JAVBSI010000026.1:0-45787 GCA_031556815.1 Eubacteriales bacterium
AGAACGCCAAACTGCATATGATGTTCGCGCTGGCGAACCTGTATCTGGCTGACAAGCGCTTCTGCTTGGCCGCCTGATTCGGGTTCCTTGCGCTGTGTGAATTGGGGAGCTCGTGCCGTTTTGCGCAGGGCGGGCTATCCCCTCACTTCCAGATTGCCGTTGTGCGGTGTTGCCTTAATTATATCTTGTCAGCTTTCTATACTAGTAGTATAGTATTTGTGTAGACCAAACGGAATGTAAACCCATGTCGCATGTTGCGAACCCGTCAATCCCACCGCAGACCATGGGGCATAACGCGAGGCATACCCATTGTGGCTGCTTCATGACCCTATAACCGTTCCCCAAGAACGGGGACGGCTTCCTGTTGCCAGCGCCGCTGGGCGTACGCTCGCCTTACATCGCCGGTTTGCTGACCGTGTTGTATGCAACCACGACAATAAGGAGTCTTTGAAAATGTCAGCACCCAAGATATCCAAAGCTCCAAAGGCAATACAGCCCCAACATTCTGCCGGCGGCAAACGGCGGCGCATCATCAAGCTTACTTTTTTTGCGGTGCTTACGCTGATGGTGGTTGTCGCCGCGGTGTTGTTGCTTCGCTGGCGGGAGTATCGGGCGGCACAGGACGAGTATTCGGAGTATCAGGCGATGGCTGAGGTGAATGAAGACGTGAGCTTCATTCCGCTTGTGTCCCTGAAGCCCAAACAGACCTTCCCGCCCAAAACGGCCGCGCTGTCTACCCTCGCCGTTACTGCCACGCCCAAGCCATTTCGCAGCGAAAAGGTCGCCTCCTTGCTCAAGGTGAACCGCGAGGCCGTCGCCTGGCTGGACGTCGTTGGCACCCAGATGCAATATCCCGTGGTACAGGCTAAGAACAACGAGTATTACATGACCCACACCATCAAAAAGCGGAAAAACGCCAGCGGCGCGATCTTTCTGGATTGTTGGAACGTGCCGAACTTCACCGATTTTAACACCGTCATCTACGGCCACAACATGAACGACGGCAGTATGTTTAGCGGTCTGCGGGATTACCGCCACCAGAAATTCTTTGACGAGCACCTTACCGTTGAGATCACCCTGCTGGATAAAAAGCTGACCTACCATGTGTTCGCCGCGTACACCTCCCAAGGGGTGGATGGCGCGGATTTTCGCGGTCAGGAGTGCTTTACCGAGGCCGAGCGATCCACGTTCATTAAGGCTGTGCGCAAGCAGTCCACGGATTTGGATTCCAGTGAAACCGTAAGTCGCCACGATCGACTGCTGACGCTGGTCACCTGTACCAGTGGCACGCATTCATGGTACTGGGTGGTGCACGCCGTGTTGGTAGAGGAGCAGTTTACACAGTAAATTCGAAACAGTGTTGAAGGGATCAACGCAATGGCGCGCCATTGCCATGCGCAGGCTTGTGTGGCAAATCAGCGCTTTTTGCTTTGTTTTTGTATGGCCAGAAACATGCGGCCGCAAGGCGGCTTCATCTTCCCCAGTGGGAAACATGGCCAAAAAGCAGTATAACCAACTTGCCCTTATACCTGCCTTCAATTCGTTGAACACAATCCACCGAAGAACATAGGATACTCCTGTCGGAGCCACCAGAGCTTCGGCGCACATTTGGAAGGAGTATCTTACGATGAGTAATTTTGAATATAATGACAACGTGGAAGCCTGCGACCAGAACGGCAATATTGAAGGCGTTTTGCGCCGCCTTGTGGGCCATCCGGTGGTGTTGCACCTGGTAAACGGCCGTACGTTCCGCGGCTTGGTGCTCAACGTGATTGGCAATGCCGTGCGCATCATCAGTGCGGACGGATGCCGCACGCTCATTCCCTTCCTGCACATTTCAGCCATTCGCGAGCCGCAACTGAGCTTTACCAACCGTTGCGCAGGCCGGGGCGACAATGCAAACGGCTGCGAGAAGGACATTGAGGTCTAATGCCATAACATTTCCCCTCATTTAGAAGCGGGTACTGAGCCATGTGGAGGGAGCCCTTGCGTTGTGCGTGGGCTCCCAACCTTACATAAAAAATCCCCACATGGTTTTTGATCGCGGCACACAACCCACAAACCTGCATATGATGATATTGTCAAAGGCTTTTTTGCTTTGACGCAAAACATGGAAGGAGTCTGAACCCATGAGTGATTATGAACTCTTCCAGGGCAATGACAATTGCAATCATATTGAGTTTGCTCTGCGCCGCTTGGTTGGCCATCCCGTGGTACTGCATCTGGTGAACGGCCGGACATTCCGTGGCCTCGTGCTGAATGTGACCCCTCATGCCGTGCGCCTCATCAGTTTGGATGGTTGCCGCACACTAATCCCGCTCCTGCACATCTCCGCCGTTCGGGAGCCTCAATTGAGCTTTACCACTCGCTGTGCTGGCCGCGGCGACGGTGTGGGCGGCTGTGACAACGACGACGACTAATTCCTTTTGTTTCTCTCAGCTCTAATCCGAGCTTAGGGGTACAGGAGCGAAGCCCCCGCATTATGCGGGGGCTCTCGCTATTCAGCAAGGGTTGAAGATCAGAACCAGTTGCTTGCTTTTCGCATAAACTAACCACGTGGTCAGAGCCATGAGAATCAATCCGCAAGAACCGGTGGAATAGAAATGGATGTGATAACATGAACCTTGCAACACCAAGCAATGGGCCAATGGCGCGCCAGCAAGAAAGGCAAGCCATAGCACACGACGGTATGCGCGGAGGCCTCATCGGAGTGTTGCCCCAGTATTGTTGCATGCAATACTTAAACAAACCCAAATGCTGTTCTCCCACCCATGAGAACAAAGCCAGACAAACCCCGCCCTGCCTCTTCCCCCCCGCGGCAGTGGGAGACAGCGTGATCTCAGGCGATGCCATTAGCAATGCTCAGTCGGCCAACCCACACCAGGCTGTCGCAGCGCCTCAGATTTCATATACCCAAAGCAATGCTGTTGCAGAGGAGGACACCGCCGCAAACACCCAAGAGCCGGAAGTGATGGTGCAACAGCAAGAACCAGCAGACCTAAGCTCGGTGTTGGAGCATGAACCTGCGCATCTCCTTATAACGGTCAACGATGGAACCGTTGATGAGCCGGTGACCCAGCAGACTTTGGTGGAACCACAGGATTGGGATACGGGGCGCCCCTGTGTAGATGAAGCCTTACATCCTCCCTTGCCCATCTGCTTGACAGAAGAGGACGCCCCGTTTGAACCCCCCCTGCCCAATACCGTCATCGATACCAGGGGCGCCGGATATCTGCAATATCAGGACTGGTGGTTTCTCAGGGAAGTGGATATCGCCGTTTGTGGCCATGTATTAACTGGCACGCCCATCTTTTTGCATAGCGATACGCTCCGTGTCGTTAACAACCACAATAGCTATTTTGTACCGCTTGGCCGGATCGATTACATCAGATCCAACGATGGCTTAGAGTTTTGACACCTCAATGGCCCGTGCAACCAAATTGGTTACAGAGCGCGCCCGTCACACTGCCTTCCTGCGCCATCACCGACCCAGTCGGAGATGGCGTTTTGAATGTCATCAACGCGATTGCATCAGCATCTATGTCGGCTACCTTCACACAAGATGCTCACAAAAGAATACCCTATAATGGGCCCGCTATGCGGCCAACCATTAAAGGAGAATCATTATGAAACCGTTTCATTCACATAAATCGATTTGTTCCGCCCGCATCCCTTTTCCCGGTTCCCCATCGCCGGTTGCGTTTTCCCCCATGCCCTGTGAAGTATGTTGTAACTCTTGTGCCGTCAGTCAACCCCATCGGCAAATGCCCACGTACAAAATGAATGGCAGCTCCGCTTATTCTGAGATCTGTCGCAAAGAAAGCATGATGGAATACCCGAAGGCGCGTTGCCTACATGCCGCCACCCCCACGGACTGTCTCCCCTCGTGCCCTCGCCCTGAACCTTGTTGCCCCGCGCCCTGCAGGGTCATGCCTGGCCAGAAGCTCCCCCCCATGGATCAATGGGTCGAACAGCTGCTGCGGCAATGTAAAAATCCTTGCATCAACATTTTCTGCTGTGCCAAAGATAACGCCTGTGGTTGTGACTGCTGCGATGATGGCGATGGCGTCGGCTGCACGGACAACAGCTGCTCCGTAGCAACAGGTCTGGTTCTCGTGGAAACCGACACGCGAGCTATTATCAACAACAACGTATACGCCTGTTGCGCCGCTACAGTGAGCGAGGTTGGCGTTGAATATGCCACGGACTCCCAGTTTTCCGATGTACAGACAGCCACCACGTCCATCACGTCCCCCTTCACCGTGGAGCTTCCCACTCTTGTCCCAGACACCACCTATTATGTTCGGGCCTATATCGAGTCGTCTTGCGGCCGTTTCATAGGGCAGGTAGTAAGCTTCAACATGCCTCCCGAGATCACCCCTATGGTTTTCACTGGGACTGTAGGCATTATAACCGATACCACTGCTACCATTGATGATAGCTCCTACTTCGACATCACGGATCCGCTGCTGGCCGGTATCGAGTATGCCACCGATCCATTCTTCACAGACTCCAACTCAGTAACTACCACCCCTACGGACACCTTCAGCGTTGATCTGGATGGTTTGAGCCCAGGCACGACTTACTATTATCGCGCCTTTGTGGACAGCGGCATCGGGCGTACTCTGGGCGATATTCTTTCCTTTGAAACCAGCTCCGCCGAGACGTCCACAACGATAGCACGCCAAAGGCAGCCACGGATTGCCCTGCGGTTGGTCCCCGTTCCCCAGAGAGTTCTATGTCTCAAAAAATAGCGCCTGGTAACGCAAGGAATGCCATCAAAAGCGGCGGGCACGGTGTAACCGTTGCCCGCCGCTTTTGATCGTCCGCTATGTTACAGCACACACCGTAAAAAATCCTTGGTGCGCTGTTCCTTTGGATGCTTAAACATCCCCTCGGGCGTTCCTTCCTCCACAATGAGCCCATCGGACATAAAAATCACGCGGTCAGCCACATCCCTGGCAAAGCCCATCTCATGGGTCACCACCACCATGGTCATGCCGTCGGCAGCCAGCTGTTTCATCACCTGCAGTACCTCTCCAATCATCTCCGGATCCAAGGCGCTGGTAGGCTCGTCAAAAAGCATCACATCCGGCGACATGGCAAGGGAGCGGGCGATGGCCACCCGTTGCTTTTGCCCGCCCGATAATTCATGAGGGTAGCTATCAATCTTGTCGGAAAGCCCCACCCGTTCCAGTAACTGCCTGGTTTTTTGGTCCGCTTGTTCTTTGGTGCATTTTTTCAGATCCACAGGAGCCAAGGTAATGTTTTGCCGCACGGTCAAATGGGAGAACAAGTTGAAGTTTTGAAACAGCATGCCGATATTTTCTCGAACCCTGTTGATATTGGTCTTTGGGTCTGTGATGCAGTATCCATCGATGATGATCTCGCCCTCGCTGGCATCCTCCAGCCGATTTAGGCAGCGCAACAAAGTGGATTTGCCAGAGCCTGAAGGCCCGATGATGCAAACCACTTCGCCCTCCGTTACGGTCAAGTCAATGCCCATCAGCACGTCCAAACCGGAGAAATTTTTGCGCACTCCTTTAGCGATAATCTTTTCTTTCATAGTTAAACTTCTTCTCCACATGTTTCGAGATGATCATCAAAATCGAGATAACCACCAAGTAATAGATCGCAACCAGAATATAGGTGGCGAAGAATTGATAGCTCTTACCCACGTATACCTTGGCCTTATTCACCAAATCAGCCAAGCCAATGACGGAGAGGATGGAGGTATCCTTCACGGTGATGATAAACTGATTGACCATAGATGGGATGGCAATTTTAATCGCCTGAGGCAGCACCACTTTGAACATGGTACGGGAGGCGGACAGCCCGAGGCTGCGGGCGGCTTCCACCTGCCCCTTGTCCACGGCGTTGATACCGCCACGAAAGATTTCGGATAAATAGGCGCCTGCGTTCAGGCTCAACGTGATGGCTCCCGCCATAAACGCACTGATGCGAAACGACGGGTTGATCAGTTGGATCAGCTGGGGCATCCCAAAATAGACGATGAACGCCTGCACGATCATCGGAGTTCCGCGAATGACCCATATGTATACGCCGGAGATGAAGCGGAGAATCCTGGATTTTGCTATGCTCATCAGGGAGGTAAAAAAGCCGATGATGATCCCAAAAAAAATAGAGATCACTGAAATCAGCACCGTGACCTGCAAGCCCTGGAAAAGCAAGAAACCGGATTCCTGAATCGTTCTTGGAAAATCCATAATGCGCTCTTTTCTGTGACAAAATCAAGCGGATTCCGCAACCGCGCCTGAGGGCTGCGGAATCCGCTTTTTTCATTTGGCTTAGAACCCGTACTTTGCCAGGATCTCGTCGTAAGCACCGCTGGTTTTAATGTTTTCCAGGCCTTTGTTGAACATCTCGATCAATTCGGGGCAAGAACCCTTCTTGACTGCAAAACCATAGTACTTGGGATCGATCACATCCCCCACGGTCTTGAGCGCCAGCGCCTCGTTCTTGATGGCCCACTCCACAACGGTGCGGTCCTCAAAGCAGGCTGGATTGGTACCATTGATCACCGCGGTATACATGAGAGCGGAATCTTCATAGTATTGCAGGGTAAACCCATACTGCTTCATCACGCTTTCCACATAGGTCGCGCCCATGGTGCTGGTTTTAACAGCCACCACCGCGCCCTTTAGCTCTTCCAGCGACGCGATTGCGCTATCCGCGCCAACCACCATCACCTGACCATCCTCAAAATAACCTTCTGAGAAATCATAGGTTTCTTTTCGCTGATCGGTAATGGTCATGCCGGCGATCATGGCGTCCGCCTGACCGGATTGTACCGCGCCCATGGAGGCGTCAAAGCCTTCGTTGCGGATTTCGTAGGCAAAGCCCTGATCCGCGGCAATGGCCGCCAACAGATCCATGTCCACGCCCACATAGGTATTGGTCGCCGTATCCAGATATTCAAAGGGAGCAAAGCCGTTATCAGAATAGATGATGTACTTTTTTCCTTCCCCTTGGGCTACCCCTACCATTAGCGCCATGCTCAGGGCAAGCGCCAAAGCGATCGCGAGAATGCGTGTCATCCGTTTCATGGTTGTCCCTCCTTTGTTTTGATTACTCTCTATTGTAAAAGTTGTGTGAATCATTTGTCAAGCAAAAAAAGGAAAGGGCACAAGGGAATTGATTCCAGCGTATTCCCTCCAAGAGTAGCTGCCGCACCATTTGATGTGCCAACGCGTGCCGGACGGCCATGTTACATGCAGAAAAAAGACAAACGAAATGCAAAATCGATCCATTTCCAGCCCCTTCGATGCTACAGGCGGAAGATTAGATTCTGATGAGTGCTTTCGAAGGCTTTTCTGTCCTTGCTTTTCGGTGTCTCTTCTCCACTTGCCGCTGTTTCTAAACTGTGCTATACTTTTGCGAAGGCAGCAGCACCGACGGATGGGAGTTTATCAGATGAAATCATCGACCCAGCGGATCTTGAGCATCGCCTTTTTGGTTCTCACATTGGGACTGGTGCTCTATCTAGGATTCAGCGGCAATGATATCACGGAGCTTTGGGGAGCGCTTCGCAATCTCTCCCCCATCTTTTTGTTGCTTTGCTTTCTATGCTGGATATTTTATATTGTTTTAGAAGGTTTGGCCGTCTATTTCTTTTTGAAAATGCAAGGGCAGCCCATTGCGCTTTTCAAAGCCATTTATATCGGCATCATTGGTGTCTATTACAACAGCATCACCCCCACTTCATCCGGCGGCCAACCTGTGCAAATCTATGAGCTTAAAAAGATGGGGGTTCCTATCGGCGTCAGCGGCTCTGCCCTGACGGTGAAGTTCTTCTGTTTTCAGCTGACGCTGCTTATCGTTGGCACCATCCTATGGGCGACCCATATTGACTTTGTGGCCAGGCACCTGGGCGGGGTTATCTGGGTGATTGTGATGGGTTATGTTTTCAACTTCTTGTCCATCGGCATGGTGTTCACCATGGCCATCAGCAAGAGGGCTGTCCGTACCATTATCACCATCTGCATCCGCATTGGTACACGACTGCATATCTGCAAAGATCCCAAAAAATCCACTGAAAAATGGGAAGCCAACTGCTCCTCCTTCCTGTCCAGCGTGCAGCTGATCCGCAACAATCCCAAAGAGCTGGCGCTTCAATTTGGCATCGCGCTGCTACAGCTTTTTGTGCTGATGTTGGTCACGCCTGCCGTGTATTATGCCTTTGGGCTTTCCGGCGTCCCTTTGATAGAGCTGATTACCATCGGTGTGTTGCTGTATATTAGCGCAAGCTATACCCCACTGCCCGGCGCGTCCGGCGCCCAAGAGGGTGGCTTTGCCGTGTTTTTCGCAGGCGTGTTCCCGCCGGCATTCCTGTTTGTGGCGCTGTTGATATGGCGCTTTTTCACCTATTATCTCACCATTTTTGTTGGGGTATTTCTGACCGTGGGCAAAAGCCTGGGGGGATTGTTTCGAAAAAAGCCCAAGCAGCTCAGCCAGGTTCCGCCTCAGGACAATCCTACCTGAGATTGCCATGTTGCAAAAGCGGCCCGTGGAACAGACGGGCCGCTTTTGCACGCATATGGGAATGCCGCCAACGGCGGCCGATGGTCTGTGGGCTTATGGCTGACGGCTCGCCTCAGCGTCCTGCTCCCACGGATCTTCTTCCAGCAATGTAGCGGCATCTTTTTGGCCGATGGCTTCTACCTGCCGTAGCTTCCGCTGAATGCTACGGGTGCGCACAAAGGCCGTGTCGATGGAATCCGAAGCTTGGTGCAGCTTTTCCTGGGTCTTTTGCAATACCTGGGCAAAGCTGCCAAATTCCGTTTTCACAGCCCCCAGCAACGTCCAAACTTCAGCAGAGCGCTGCTGGATCGCCAATGTACGAAAGCCCATCTGCAAGCTGTTCAGCAATGCCAGCAGCGTACTGGGGCCCGACAATACCACTCGCTGCTCCCGCTGCAACTGCTCCACCACGTCCGCGTGGCGCATCAGCTCCGCATACAGGCCCTCAATGGGCAAAAACATCACGGCAAAATCTGTGGTATGTGGCGGGGCGATATACTTGCTGCTGATCCGGTTGGCCTCCACGCGCACGGCGCTAAGCAGCGCCTTTTGCGCCGCTTCCATGGCCGCCGCATCACCCTGCTGGCTGGCCTCTGCCACACGGCTGTAGTCCTCCAGGGGAAATTTGCTGTCGATGGGCAGATAGATCGGTGTATCCAAAGCTGGGTCCTTACCTGGCAGGCACACAGCAAATTCCACACGTTCATCACTGCCAGGCTTCACCGCTACGTTTTTAGCATACTGCGTACTGGTCAGCGCCTGTTCCAGCAGATTGCCCAACTGCATCTCACCCCAGATGCCTCGGGTTTTCACATTGCTCAGCATTCGTTTCAAATCCCCCACACCGGTGGCCAATGCGTGCATCTCACCCAGCGACTGATACACCTGCTCCAGCCGCTGGCTAACCTGGGTAAAGCTTTCGCCCAAGCGCTTGTTAAGGGTCTCGTTTAGCTTTTCATCCACGGTCCTGCGCATTTCCTCCAGCCTTTGCGCGTTATCACTCTGCAGGCGCAACAAGTTGGCTTCCACGGTTTCCCGCATCTTCTCCAAGCGGTCATCATTTTGCTGAAGCTTTTGATCCAGCAACATTTCCATACTTTGCATCCGCTGTTCAAATCTGTCCAGATTTTCTTCGGTCATCTGGTGCAGGCGGTGCTGGCGGTTTTCCAGGGCTTGGCTGCTTTCAAAGCTTTGCTGCTGCACGGCACCCAACTGCATGCTCTGCTGGCCGGCCGTGTTGGCCAGGGTGCTGAGCAGGCTGTCATTCACCGCCTGCAAGGTTCGAAGCATGGCCTCCCGCTGGGAAAGGCTCTGCTGCTCGATCTCGCTTTCCAAGTCATGCATGCCGTCTCCCATAGCATCCGCCATCTGCCGAAACCAATAGGCGCTCTCCTGCTTGCGCTTTGAAGACATGCTTGCCAGTACAATCAGCAACACCATGACCACCAACAATAGCCCCACGGCTGCCAACAGCAAAATGAGAGTCGAATCCAATACCTTGTCCATCCTTTCGTACATCAAAACAGCCGCCTCTTGCGCAGTACGGCGGCCGTTTGCTTACATGTCCCGACGTCCTTCCATGGCCTTGGCCAGGGTGATCTCATCCGCGTATTCCAGGTCGCTGCCAACGGGTACGCCATGGGCGATCCGGGTGACCCGAAGGCCCATGGGCTTCACCAGCCGGGCGATATAACTGGCGGTTGCCTCTCCTTCGATATCCGGATTGGTAGCCAAGATTACCTCTTGCACTCCATCGTCCTTCAGCCTCACCATCAACTCTTTGATGCGGATATCGCTGGGGCCAATCCCCTCCATGGGCGAAAGCGTGCCATGGAGCACGTGGTAGGTGCCCCTAAAGTCCCGCATGCGTTCAATGGCAGCCACATCCCGGGGATCCCGTACCACACAGATTTGCCCGTTCCTCCGGGTATCATCCGCGCAGATGCCGCAAAGGTTATCCGTGGCGTAGTTGCCGCAACAATCGCAATAGCGGATCGCTTTACGCCCGTTATAAATCGCCGCGGCCAGTTCTTTTACATCCTCCAACGGCATGCTGATGATATGGTAGGCAAGCCTTTGGGCGCTTTTTTGGCCAATGCTGGGCAGGTGCGCCAGCTGGGCCACCATCCGAGCGATGGGTTCCAGTTGCTGGGCCATGGCTTAGAACATGCCCCCCATGCCGGGTGCCATTTTGGCCATTTCCGCATTGCGAGCATCCTCACCCATGCGCAAGGCCTCGTTGACAGCGGCTAAAATCATATCTTGCAGCATTTCCACATCGTCCGGATCCACGCATTCCGGTTTGATCTGCAAATCCTTTAGCTCGTGCTTGCCCGTTACGGTCACACTCACCATGCCGCCTCCGGCCTGGGCGGTATACTCCCGATCGTTCAGTTCTTCCTGCGTTTTGGCCATTTGCTCTTGCATCTTTTGAGCCTGCCGCATCAACTGCTGCATTCCGCCGCCGCCCATGCCGCCCATCATGTTGCCATACTGATTCCTTGCCATCTTTCTTCCTCCAGCGCTTTGCCTTATTCCTTGATGGAGATGAGTTTTACATCTGCGGAAACCCCAGTCACACGCACCTTGGGGGCGGTCTGATCCTCTGTGAGGGTGACGTTTTCCGTTCTCACTCTGCCACTTAACGAACGAAGCCCAACGTTCATCACATCCAACGGGGATGAAATCACCACGTCCCCGGATACCGCGTTGATATCAATACGTTCAAAAGCTTTGGTCATATGATAGTTTTGTTTTCCGCTGACGCTATTGCATTTCAGGGTGACAACTTCCAGCCCTTCCAGAGACAAATCACCACTGATGCTTCGCACGGACAGGTCCTGCGCCTTCAGTTCTTCCACCCGCACATCCCCACTGATGGTCCGTAACTTCTGCCGGGAGGCGTTTGTACGCAACGCCTGCAAATCTCCGGAAATCGTATCCAGGACAATTTCACTGCCCTGCAACCCTCTGGCGCTGAGCAGCCCGCTGATGGTGTTCACGTGAATTGACTTTTGCCAACTGCGTGGCACACGGATGCATACTTGCATCCAATGCCCCTCCACCAAATTCAAAGTGAGCCCATATTGTGGCTGCTCTACCAGCAATTCACCTTCGGTAATGCCAATGCGCATATCCGCAACGGAGGTTTCATCCCCCGCTACCAACACCTGAATTCTCTCCACATCGTCCGCAAAGATCTCCAGTTGAGCCCAAGCCAAATGTACAACCAAGCCCTCAAGGTTACCGGTATCAAATAATTCATTTCGTTCCATAAGACGCGCACCCCTTCTGCTGGGCTCCATGGTCCCTCCAGTGGTCAATCCATTGTATCATACCTTTATTTTGTAAAAAAAGCAATCTTTCAAGCCATGCTTTCCCTTTCACATCGGCTTTTCCCTCTTGACATGGAATGGGCTTGTAGCGTATCATGAGCTTACAATGTAAGGGCTTACATTCTTGTACAAGAAAGAAAGGCTGTGCTCTCTCCCATGATCGCTATCCAACAAAAATTCTCACGGGCGCAGCGTCCCATCCGCATCCTCCAATTTGGCGAGGGCAACTTCCTGCGGGCTTTTGTAGACTGGATGATCGATATTGCCAACGAAAAGGATCTCTTTGATGGTTCCATCGTGTTGGTTAAGCCCATTCCCTTTGGTTCTTTGCAGGCGTTTGCGGATCAAGATTGCCTGTATACGGTCAGCCTGCGAGGCCAAGAAAATGGACGGGAAACAATCCAAAACCGCGTAATTACCTCTATCGCAGATACTGTGGATGCCTACGGTGAATATGAACGCTATGCGGAGTATGCTCAGTTAGAGACGCTGCGTTTCATCGTCTCAAACACCACGGAAGCCGGTATCGTGTATAGTGAAAGCGACCAGCTGGCCATGTGCCCCCCGTCTTCCTACCCCGGAAAACTTACCAAGTTCCTCTACGAGCGCGCCGAGCATTTTCAATACGCGCCTGAAAAAGGGTTAATCATTTTACCTGTGGAGCTTATCGATGATAACGGTAGCCGTCTCCAAGAATGCGTCTGCCAGTTGGCCCAACGCTGGCAGTTGGGCGACCGTTTTTTGCATTGGCTGAAGGAAAGCTGCGTCTTTGCATCCACCTTGGTGGACCGCATCGTCACCGGCTATCCCAAGGAGGAAGTAGAGACCCTTTGGCAGCAATGGGGCTATCAGGATCAACTGCTGGTGACCGGCGAGCCCTTCGCGCTGTGGGTTATTCAGAGCGCTAAGGACATCTCCGCCGAACTGCCATTGGCGCAAGCAGGTCTGCCGGTGATCTTCACCGACAACCTAAAACCCTACAAACAGCGTAAAGTGCGCATTCTCAATGGAGCGCATACCTCTTTTGTGCTAGCCAGCTATCTCTGCGGCCACAACACGGTGCTGGAATCCATGAAAGACCCGCTGATCCTCTCCTTTATCAAGGCCGTAATCTTTGAAGAAGTGATCCCCACCTTGAGTTTGCCCAAAGAAGAACTGGAAGCATTTGCGGCCGCGGTTTTGGAACGTTTTTTGAACCCCTTTGTGAAGCATATGCTGCTGTCCATTTCACTGAACTCGGTAAGCAAATGGCGAGCTCGCTGCCTGCCCAGCCTGCTGCAATATCTCCAAATCAACCGCACCGTTCCCCCGCGCCTGGCTTTCTCGCTGGCCGCGCTTATCGCCTTTGATTGCGGCCATACCTTGGAAAATGGCGCTTTGCTGGCGCAACGGGAAGGTGAGACCTACCGCATCATTGACGATGAGGCTGTGCTTTCGTTTTTTGCTCAAAACCATGCATTGCCCGCTGGGGAGCTCACCCGACTTTTTCTGTCCAGGCAAGATTTTTGGGGCCAGGACTTGACCCTGGTAATTGGGCTTGCGGATGCGGTGGCCCGCGCGCTGGAGACAATCCGTGCCGATGGCATGCGAAGTGCACTCGTCTCCAACTTTGGCGTGCCAGAAGGAGAATAGTATGCTTCCAACAGTACGGATCCACCCGCAAGACGATGTGGCTGTGGCGCTGTCACCGCTGGCCCCTGGCGCGGAAATCTCCGGTGCGGATGGGCGCCCCCTGCGCGTGGTGGATGCCATTCCTCAGGCGCATAAAGTGTCCTTGCGCGCGATCCCCAAAGGAACAAAAGTGATGAAGTATGGCAGCCCCATTGGCGTTGCCACCCAGGATATCAGCCCGGGGGCTCATGTGCACACCCATAACCTGCGCACAGGCCTGGGCGATATGTCTACCTATATCTATCAGCCAAACCTTACCCCTCCTTTTTCCATGTCGCCAGACCGTTTTGCAGGTTATCCTCGAAAGGATGGCCGGGTGGGCGTGCGCAATGATATCTGGGTTTTACCCACCGTGGGCTGCGTGAATGGCATCGCACAGCAACTGGTTACCCTTGCAAGTCCCTACGCGCCAAGCGCCGGGGCGAAGGTTCTGGCCTTTCCACATCCCTATGGCTGCTCCCAGATGGGCGAAGATCAAGAAGCCACATTGGCCATTTTGGCGGACTTAGCGTTGCATCCCAACGCCGGCGGCGTGCTGCTGCTGGGCCTGGGCTGCGAAAACTGCAATATCGAACGGATCAAGCCGCTGCTTGGAGACTTTGACCGTTCCCGTATTCGATTTTTGGTTTGCCAAGAGAGCCAGGACGAGCTTGCGGACGGGCTGGCTTTGATCCAAGAGTTGCTTGCGTTGGCCGCGCAGGATACCCGCCAAGACGCATCCACCGAAAAATTGGCGGTGGGCCTCAAGTGCGGCGGCAGCGACGGCCTCAGCGGCATCACGGCTAACCCGGTAATCGGGGCCTTTTCCGACCGGCTGGTGGCCAGGGGGGGGGCCACGATGCTTACTGAGGTGCCGGAAATGTTTGGCGCGGAGACATTGCTGATGGCCCGTTGCCCAAATGAGGCCCTCTTTTCACAAACTGTTTCCTTGATTAACGATTTCAAACAATATTATCTGGATCACCATCAGCCCATTGATCAAAACCCATCCCCCGGCAACAAAGCGGGGGGCATCACCACGCTGGAGGACAAGGCGCTTGGATGTACGCAAAAAAGCGGCTCCGCGCCGGTGGCGGGGGTTCTATCCTACGGGCAGCGCCTCACAACGCCCGGCCTTCATTTGCTCAGCGCGCCGGGCAACGACCTGGTGGCCTCCACAGCCTTGGCTGCCGCCGGCGCGCAAATCGTACTGTTTTCTACGGGCCGGGGTACTCCCTTTGCCTGTCCGGTGCCCACGGTGAAGATCAGCAGCAACACGGGTCTAGCCACCCACAAGGAGCGTTGGATTGACTTTGACGCGGGCCGGGTGGTGATGGGGATGTCCATTGCGGATGCCGGACAAGAGCTGTATGACCTTGTGTTGCGGGTGGCTTCTGGAATGGAGGTCAAGCATGAGGTGGCGGGCATCCATGATCTGGCGATTTTCAAGCGCGGCGTTACCCTATAAACCAATACCCTCTGTTGGCCGCTGCAGCGCTTGTGATCCGCTACCATTGTATGGTATACTTTCCAAACGCCATATGGCAGTTGCGATTTTGATGGAAAGAAAGCGGGTTGGGTATGAAAAACATCTTGATTTTTGGCGATTCCAACTCCTGGGGGTATGACTACTCCACGTATGACCCTCAAACGGGCATTGTCAAGCGCATGGCTTTTGAGCAGCGCTGGCCAGGGCGGATTCAGCAAAGGCTAGGCAACGAGTACCGCGTCATTGAAAACTGCCTCAATAGCCGCACCAATATGCAGGAAGATCCCTATTCCCCAAATCGGATGGGCCTGAAAAGCCTGCAAGTGGCTCTGGACGCCAACGCGCCACTGGATCTGGTGGTGATTCAGCTTGGGTGCAACGAGCTGAAGCATGCATTCAGCCTCACCGCGGGTATGATCGCCTATGGCGTGGAAAAGCTTGTGGCGGAAGCCAAGCAAAGCTTTTATGGCTATCCCATCCCAAAGATACTGGTGATGGCCCCCCACCCCACCCATCCCAAAATCGGCGAGATGATCTATGGCTTTGTGTTTGGGCCGGAAGCCTATGGCAAAAGCTTGGAGTTCTCCCAATGGTATAAGGAACTAACCGTGCGGCAGGATGTGGCATTCTTTGACTGTGCACCGCTTCACATGGAGCTTAACGAGCAGGACGGCCTGCACTACTCCCACAAAGACCATCAACGCCTGGCGGACGCGGTGCTGCCCGTCATCCAAGGTTTGCTTTCCTAGGCGCTGGATAAACGCAACCAGCCCCAAGCGCCCCATCGCAGCTGTGATGGGGCGCTTGGGGCTGCCGCCTCTATTAGGCGTCGAAGGTGATGATATCCACTGGCTGGCCGATTATGGCGGAACGTTCCATGGCGTTTACGGTGCGCACCACTTGCACGCTCTCCTCCGGCGTAATGAGGGTAGGCTTTTTTCCCTGTTCTAAGCAATCTAAAAAATACGCGATTTCGGCGGCGTAAGCGTTATATTGCTCGGGGTTGAGATGCTCCGGTTCTTGCCCTGCCCGATAAATATCCAACGTGCATAAGGCGCTGTTTCTCAGGTTGATGTTGTGCCCCGCGCGGTAGGTAAACTCCGCCGTGGCTTTGGTACCCATGATCTTCGCAATCATGGTAAAAGGATAACCGGATTGCATGGTGAAGGAAGTTTCCGCCACGCCTTTGATGCCGTCCTGATACTCAAAGGAAGCGAAAACATTGGCGTAGCAGCCCGTATGATCCTTGGAGGCCAGTGTATAGACCTTTTGCGCAGGGCCAAAAAGATACTGCATATAGTCAATATCATGCACCATCATGTCAAACATGGCGCCGCCGCCCTTTTCGGTGTCAAATAGCCATTGGTTATCCCATTGCTGCAATTCAGAGCAACGGGAAAAATAACTCATATACACTTTTCCAAACTCGCCGTTGTCCAGCATTTCCTTCATTTGCACGTATCCAGGCCAAAAGCGCACCACCTGGGCGGTCATGTAGGGGATGCCGCTTTGCGCCACCGCGTCCCGCAAATGCTTCACGGCGGGCATGCGAAGTTCCGGAGGTTTTTCACAGATCGTAGGCTTGTTATGCTTGGCGCAAATACCCACGAGCTCCGCATGGGTGTAGGTAGGCGTCGCCAGCAGGCACACATCAATGTCCGGGCCGTGGTCCAGCAGCTCTTGTAGGCTGGTAAAGGAAGGGCAATGTTGTTCTTGTCCGGCTCTTTGCGCTTTTTCGGGTACGATGTCCGCAACGGCAACCAACGTAGCATTTGGCAGCGTCTCAATGGCTGCAAAGTGGCTGCTGCTGATCATGCCACAGCCGATCACTGCGATGCGATGGTTTTTCATGCTTGGCTCCCCCTTTTGGGTTCTTTCTAAAATGCGAAAAAACATAACCGTCAAAGGGCCTCCTATCGGAAAGACCCCGGGGTACGGTTTCTTAGCGGATGGAGTGCACCTTGTCCATAAATTCGCGCACACGGGCTTTGTCTACATGGTTTTCAAAGACCCCATCCTTTTTAAAGGTGGTGCCCACCACCGCGCCGTCCGCAATTTTCAAAATATCCCCAATGGTGTCCACCCTGCAACCTGTGTTGGCAAATACGGCGGTATTGGGAATGGCGTTTTTGACCCGTGCCAAAATATTCATATCCGTGCTGGCCCCGGCGTTTGTGCCAGATACGCAGATGACTTCCGGACGGCAGTTGAATACCGTTGTTTTGGCGATCTCGGCGATGTCTCGTTCCACCAGGTATTTGGACGCCTCCGGCACAATATTATAAAGAAGCTTCAACTCTTGCTGATCCAGCCTGGCCCGGTGCCTGGAGATAGCGCCGCAATCCGTGTTCCACAAGCCAAAGTCAGACGCATATACCCCGGACATGATCTCACGAATGAACAGCGCCCCGGTAGCGGCCGCCAGATCAATGGAGGCATAAGGGTCCCATAAAACGTTGACGCCGAAGGGAATCTTGATCATCGGCATCAGCTCGCCAATGATTCGGGCCATGCAGGCGGTGGTCTCAGGATTCACCTTGGTGAGGTAGGGAAGGCTAAACTCATTGGAAAACATGACGGCGTCCACGCCGCCTTCCTGCAGATCCAGAAACTCTTGGCATGCGTAGTCGACAACCTTTTTCATGCCGCCGTTCTTATCATAATTCAGATCGCCGGGCAAAGCTTGAAAGTGGCACATGGCGATAATGGGTTTTTGAGTCCCAAACGTTTGTTGAATCCACTCCATACCTAATTCCTCGCTTTCGTTTGGTTGTCTTTCGTCTTACATTGATGATAGCATATATTGCTTTTGTTGTCAAAATTTTTTTCCAAAACCAGGAATGCTAAAAATCCATTTGAAACCACTTCGAAATCTTTATTCGTTTAAACTTGTACGTACTTGGCGATGCCCTTTTTGACCGCAATCGCTTTCATACTTACTTTCGTTTTCTTTTGTTTCATTTCAATATGACGGCTTTTTATGAAAATAAATCGTCAAAAAAACAAAAATTGCTATCATTCTGTTGACAGAACAAGGAGAATGATGATATAGTAATTTTAACAAAGAAAGTTGATGCAGCGACTGTACGAGGCGGTTTGGTAACCCATTTGTCAACACCTTGATGCTGATGAGGCGTATGGCTGTGTGACGGTATGGTTGGAAAGAAAGTTAGATTTTCCTGTCAAGCATGAGTCTAAACGAGGGTGGTTTTAGCTTGTCTACGATCAAACTACATGCACAGGATTTGTGCAAGTCCTTTGGAATTGCCAAAGACAACTCCCTGGTGAGCGTGGTGGATCATATCTCTATGGAAATCCATGACAAGGAGTTGGTGGTCATCCTGGGGCCATCAGGATGTGGAAAATCAACCTTTCTGAAGATTTTAGGCGGCATTTTACCGGCCACCAGCGGGCATATCGTGTTGGATGGCAAGGATTACGGTTCCGAGCTTCCCCGGCAGGCCCTCCATAAGTTTGGCTTTGTGTTTCAAAGCAACAACCTGCTCCAGTGGCGCACCGCGGCGGGCAACCTCAAATTTATGCTGGAAACCATGAAGCTGAAGGGTCCGGCTTGGAAACAGCGTGTGGATGAAATGCTGGACATCGTTGGTTTGCTGGCTTATAAAAATGTATATCCCCACGAGCTTTCTGGCGGCATGAAGCAGCGGGTGGGCATTGCCCGCGCCCTCGTCCATGACCCGGAGGTACTGATCATGGATCAGCCTCTAGGCGCTCTGGATGCCATCACCCGTCGCATGCTCACCTTCGAAATTCTGCGCATATGGAAAGAAACTCAAAAGACCATCGTGATGGTTACCAACAACGTTGATGAGGCCTTGATCCTGGCGCATCGCGTATTTGTGTTTTCACCTTTGCCAGCCCATATCCTCCACGAGATTCCAGTGAATATTCCCCATGAGGAACGCGGGCCTGAGGTATTGGCCAACCCCGTTTTCCTCCACCTTCGCGAGCAACTCAACGAAATTGTCCGATCCACCATGCAATTGGGAGGTGATCAGGCGTGACAACATTGGTTAAGAGCAAGCGGAAAAGCAATTTTAAGCCCATCAATCTCATTGCGCCCTTGGTGGTACTGCTGATTATCTTTACGATTGGAGAACTGGTGGCCACCTATACGGACATTTCCGAATATATCCTGCCCAAACCCTCAAAGATCGTTTCAGGGACTATCGAGCGGTTTGGGGCGGATATTTCCCATCACTTCTTCTTTACCCTGAAGGTCATTCTGATCGGCTTCCTGTGCGCCACCGTGGGCGGCATGCTGTTGGCAGCCATTTTCTCCCAATTTGGCATCATTACCAAGGCGGTATCGCCCGTCATTATTTGGCTCGTAATCACGCCCATGATCACGTTGGTGCCACTGCTGGTGCTATGGCTGGGCTATGATCCCAACCTGCGCATCTGGGTGGTAATCGTGCAAGCCACCCCCATTATCACACTCAATATGCTTAACGGGTTCACCAACGTTGAGACTGAAAAGCTGGAACTGGCCAAATCCGTGGGCGCCACAAGGCTGCAACGCTTCGTGAAAATCACCTTCATGAACGCTATGCCCCAGGTATTCACCGGCATCAAGCTCGGCTGCATCAACGCCACCATCGCCGCTCTCAGCGCGGACTTCGTGTCCGGCAACGTTGGTATGGGCTTCCGCATCACTCAATACACCAAATACAACATGACCTATCTGGCCTACGGCTGCAGATTTCTCATTGCGCTGATTGGCCTTGGTACCTATTCCATCGTAAGCGCCGTGGAACGCCGCGTGGTTCTCTGGAAGAACTAAGAGGAGGTGAGCGCCTTGCCGACGCCCAAAATCGAGTTTAAGAATGTCACCAAGATATTTCAAACCCGAAGCCAAGAGATCGTTGCCGTCAAGGATTACAACATGCAGGTGGAAACCGGTGATTTTATATCCATCATCGGCCCATCCGGCTGCGGCAAATCCACGTTGATCCGCATGTTAGACGGCATCATCCAGCCCACCTCCGGCGAATTGTTCATTGATGGCAACCAGGTAAATACGTCCGCCAAAAAGATGCCCCGGCAGACCTTGCGCAAAATGGGCTTCATTTTTCAGCAGCCCAACATGCTGCCCTGGTATACCATCCAACAAAACGTAATGCTGCCACTGAAAGTGTTTGGCATGGACAACGCGCAATCCAAGGAATACGCCAACAGCTTGATCGACATGGTAGGCCTGAAGGAGTATGCCAATGCCTACCCCTTGGAAATTTCCGGCGGCATGCTGCAACGGGCGGGCGTCATCCGCGCCATGGTGCACAAGCCAGAGATCCTGCTGATGGACGAACCGTTCGGAGCGCTGGATGAAATGATGCGTGAGCAGATGAATATGGAACTCCTAGGCATTTGGAAAAAGCTGGGCATCACCATTATCTTCATCACCCACAATGTGGAGGAGGCCATCCTGCTGTCCTCCCGCATCTATGTGATGGGTACCCAACCCGGACGGTTGGTGGACACCGTGGACATTGATCTGCCCCGCCCCCGCCAGTTGGCCATGATCACCGAGAAGCGGTTTACCGACTATGAGCTCCAGCTGACGTCGCTGATTGGCAAGCTGGACCTTCGAAACATCAAGTAAGGGAGCACATGCAGCATGGAAAAAAAGCGAAACCGCGTCGTTGGCATTTTGGCTCCGCTTGTCACGTTTTTTCTGCTCTTTTTGGTTTGGCAAGCGATTGTGGTAGCCAATAATATCCCCAGATGGCTATTGCCCGCGCCTTTGGACATTTTTAGCAAGATGATTAGCGGCTTTCCCGAGTTTTGGCCCAATATCTGGGTTACGTTTAAAACGGTTGTCCTGGGCTTCTTGTGCGCGGTGCCCATTGGCTTGCTGCTGGCTACGTTAATCACCACCTCCCCTTTGCTCAGCGCGGCGCTCTCCCCTTATGTCATCGTGCTGGTGACCACGCCGCTGGTCACCCTGATGCCCATCATGATGCTGTTTATGGGCTATGGCTTCCAGGTGCGCTTGGTGGCGGTCATCATCCAGTCCTTTGCCATCGTGAACATGAACACCTGTACCGGCATTCTTAACGTGCCCATCATCCGCCATGAGCTGATGCAATCCCTGGGCGCCAGCAAGCTGCAATCTCTGCGCCATGTCATTTATCCCACCGCAGCCCCAGACATCTTTACCGGCATTCGGCTCAGCGCCATTTTTGCCACCACCGCCTGCATCTCCGCGGAATACCTGGGGGGCAATGAGGGGTTGGGCAGTCAGATCATTAAGTACTCCCAGTACATCAAAACCACCGAGTCCTTCGCGTGCATTTTTTACGTAACCATTATTGGTTTGATTATGTTTGGCGTAGTCAGCTTCCTTCAAAAGAAGGTCATCTTCTGGAAGGTGTAGCAACAAAACGCGACCTCCATTCGTTTCACAGTCATAGCAATCATGAACCCGACCCTTTTTTGTCAGGCATCCCGCTATGTTCCAAGTGAATCTTTGCGGAAAGGAATCCGCATTGAAATATTGCCAAGGAGGGAACCCCGATGAAAAAAGTCCTGTCCCTTGTCTTAGTCCTCGCACTGACACTGACACTGGTATCTGGCGCATTGGCCGCAGGCTCCAAAAAAATCACCTATGTGTTGCCGCGTACTGTAGAAGCCCTAGAAGATAGCCCGTTCCATGTAGCTAAACTGTTCTTGGCTGAGGAAGGCTATGAGATGGAATTGATCGAAGCTTTTGGCACCACCGATATGAAGATGGTTGCCACAGGCCAAGCTCAGTTCTGCGCTCCCGGCCCCATGTATACCCTGTCCGGCATTGCCGAGGGCCTGGGTGTCAAGGCCGTTTTGGCTTATGATGCCATCAACATCTGGGGCATGGCTGTGCTGAACAGCTCTCAGGTGCAGACCTTTGAAGACATGAAGGGCGCTCAGGAAAAGTATGGCCGCAAGCTGACCGTGGCTTTGGGCGATGCTTCCTGGGAAATGCTGGTTACCCCCACCCTCCTCGCTGCTGGCATTGACACAAAGAACGACCTGGAATTTGTGGTCGCCGGCGAAAACCGCTATGTGCAGGTTGCCGAGGGCAAGCTGGATATGCTCTTCACCTGGCCCGGTGAGTGCTGGCAGCTGATTGGCCAAAACTATGATTTCAAGTACATCGATGGCAATGACGTGCTGAAGACCAACTCCAACTCCATCATCACCAGCCAAAAGCTGATCGACGAAGATCCCGAAATGGTACAAGCTTTCGTGACTGCCATGCAGAAGGCGCTGTATTTCGTACACTATCGTCCCGATGCTGCCGCTGCCGTGATGGCGGATGCGTTCCCCAACATCGATGTGACCTGGAAAGCGGCTCAGTTCATCCAGGCAGGCCGTCTGTACCAGATGTTTGGCGCTCCCGGCTCTGAAGAAGAGAAGAAGATCTTGGAAAACATCGGCTACAGCTGGGATGACAAATGGATGCTGAACGTACAGGTCGCTCTGGATTCCGGCACCATCACCAAGGAGCTCAAGCCCGAGGACATCTTCACCAACGAGTTCATCAAAAGCGATTGGGACAAGAAGGCTGTGGAAGAAAAGGCGGACGCCATTGATGTGGACACTGTGAAAGCCCGCTATAAGGCTGAGTAATTCTTTCCAACCCACGACAACTGTTCCCCGAGGGTTCGCCCTCGGGGACTTTCTCACAAAAAGGATAGAGTCGTTTGTAAGGAGAACCAACATGGCAGGGCACAGGAGGATCATGGTCTGGTCAGGGATCATGCTGGTGTTACTTCTGGCGGGCACACTGGTAGGTTCCATGATGCTGCGAAGCCAACGACCCTTCAACATTGGCGATTATCGCCATGTGAACATCCAAGACGCGGAGGAGGTTTTCCGTCAAACCGGTTCCAATGAATCCTTGGTGCTGCTGCTTAAAGCCCTTTGCTTTAGGCAGGAGAGCTTGGGCGAAAACAGCTGGACGGGTCAGCTTCTTTCCTACGGTCAAGAGCTATATGCCCGTGCCAGAGCGGAAACCATCGATTTGCAAACAGCGGACCAAGAGCAAATTTTGTTGCAGGTGTTGGCCGTATTAAGGGCCGTGGGTGCAGATCGGCCATAACAAACAATCACACCCATGGGATGAAAGACAGAGGATTAAATGATGGATACGATGCAAGCCCTCAAGGATTTTATGCTTACCCCCGCGCCGAGCGGCTATGAAAAAGAAATGGCCTATAAGCTGGTGGAGTATTTTAAGCCTCTGAGCAAGGAGGTTTCCATCGACAAAGTAGGCAACGTGATTGCAAAAATTTCCGGGCGCGACTCGTCGCTTCCGCATGCCATGATTTTTGGACATATGGACCAGTTGGGTTTCATTGTGCGGCGGGTGGAGCCGGACGGCGCCATCCAGGTAGACCGGTTGGGAGGCATCCCGGAAAAGGTGTTGCCCGGTTTACAGCTTTGGGTGCGCTCCGAGGATGGAAAGTGGTACCCAGGTGTTTTTGGGCCAAAGGCCCATCATGCCACCCCCGCCGAGGAGAAATACAAGGTGGATCTGGTCACCAATCTGTTCATTGATGTGGGCGCTTCCTCCGCGCAGGAAGTACACCAATTGGGCATCTATGTTGGATGCCCGGTGGTGTATAAGCCGGCTTTTGAAAACCTGATGGGAACGCGGGTCACGGGCACCTCCGTGGACAATAGAGGGGCCTGCGCGGCGTTGGTAACCATCGCAGACCTGCTCAGCAAGGATCCGCCGGCCTGCGATGTGTATTTGGTCGCCACCGTCTGGGAGGAGTTCAACCTGCGGGGCGCCATGATGGCGGCGCGTACAGTCAAGCCGGATTTTGCCATTATGCTGGATGTGACGTTGGCCAGCGATACCCAGGATCTGAAAAACCGCTTCGAGGATGTGCTGGGAGGCGGCCCTTGCGTGCAGCTGTACAGTTTCCATGGCCGGGGCACCCTCAACGGCACCCTCCCTCATGAGCCGCTCTTTCAACTGGCGAAAGACACAGCCCAAGCGGAAAAAATATCGCTGCAGCGTTTCGCCGCCCTGGGCATCATCACGGATGCTGCCTATTTGCAGTTGGAGCAGGATGGCGTTGCCTGCCTGGAGATGGGCTTTCCCGCACGCTATACCCACACGCCCATCGAAGTCTGCGATGTCAGCGACCTCCAGGGGCTGTCTAGGCTCGTTGCCGCCATGATGCGCCGCATTGACAATCACTTCCAGCTAAGCAGGTATTGACGATCTTTTTGCTAAGGGGGGGATGAGCATGAAAAAGCCGTTTTTCCTGGGGATTGATATTGGAACCTTTGAAAGCAAAGGCATATTGATGGATGCCGACGCCCAGGTGGTGGCGTACGGGGCATGTGCGCATTTGCTTGAAACGCCTCAGCCGGGCTATGCAGAGCACGACGCGGAAGGTACCTGGTGGAAAGACTTTTGCCAGCTTTCCAACCAGCTGGTTGGGGAGAGCGGTATTGATCCCAAGGATATTGCCTGTGTTGGCGCCAGTGCCATCGGCCCTTGCTGCCTGCCCGTGGACGCCGACCTCAAACCCCTGCGCAAGGCGATCCTCTACGGGATTGATTGCCGCGCTGCCCAGGAAATTAACGAGTTGGAACGCAAAATCGGCAAGCGAGAAATTTTGGAACGCTTTGGTACGCCCATCACCACCCAATCCGCAGGCGCAAAGGTTCTGTGGATTCAACACAACGAGCCGGACATTTTTGCCAAAACAGCTAAGTTTGTTACCAGCAGTACCTACCTGGTAGCCAAGCTGACAGGCGAATTTGTCATTGACAGGTATACCGCTGCCACCTGGGTGCCGCTGTACAGTGTGGAAAAAGGCGACTGGGAAACCGACTTGATGGGCATCTGCCGCCCACAGCAGCTGGCCCAGTGCCGCTGGACCCATGAAGTGGTGGGCACCGTAACGGAGCAAGCCGCAAAGGAGACCGGCCTTGCCATTGGCACGCCAGTCACCGCCGGAACGGCTGACGCCAGCGCGGAAGCATTCAGCGTGGGTGTGATGGAGCCGGGCGATATGATGCTGATGTATGGTTCCTCTATCTTTATCATCCATGTGGTAGAGAAGTTTACAACCGACGAGCGGCTGTGGGCCGGGCCTTATCTGTTTCCGGGTACCTATTCGGTTGCGGCAGGAATGAGTTGCTCCGGCACCTTGACCCGCTGGTTTTTGGAAAACTTTGCCAAGGATATTCGTCAGAGCGCAGAGGCCGCGGGCAACAACGCCTATGGGGAATTGGCCAAGCTGGCCGAGGGCATCGCGCCTGGCTCCGAGGGCCTTACCGTACTCCCCTATTTCTCCGGCGAACGCACCCCCATCAACGATCCCAATGCCAGCGGCGTGATCTTTGGGCTCAACCTGCTGCACCATCGGGGCCATATCTACAAGGCTTGCCTGGAGGGAGTTGGGTACGGCATCAACCAGCATTTTCAGATTTTTGACGAGCGTCATATGGGAACCCGCAAAGTAATGGCCGTGGGGGGCGGAGTAAAAAACCCGGCTTGGCTGCAAATTGTCTCCGACATTTCCGGCAAAGAGCAGCACCTGGCCCAGGTGGAAACGGGCGCTGCCTTCGGAGACGCGTTGCTGGCCGCGCTGGGGGTTGGCTACTACAAGAGCGTGCAGGATGTGGCGGCATTGATTCGCCCCAAAGGAGCCGTGCATCCAAATGCTGCGGCCCATGAGGCTTATCAACCTTATGTGGAGCGATATGCTCAGCTATACCAGGTCACCAAGGAACTGATGCACAAGCCCATGGGGCCTGCCGACTAATGCTGGCAGCAAGCGCGTTTTTCTCAAATGATCTTTGATCGGTGGTATGGAATCATGTTTCGCATAGAACGTCAAGAAAAAATCGTACAATACATCAATGAAAAACAAACGGTACGCACCCAGGAACTTAGCGAGATGTTTGACATGTCGCCGGTGACCATCCGCTCGGATATCGATGACCTAGCCCGGCGGGGACTGATTATCAAGAATCATGGTGGCGCAATGTCTGTGCAGCGGCGCATGAATTTGGAGATTCCCTCGGTCATCCGGTCTCAGCAGAACATTGAAGCCAAGCAGGAGATCGCCTTCATCGCGGCCGATATGATTGAGGATGACGATGTGATCATCTTGGATTCCGGTTCTACCACGCTGGAAATTGCCAAGCGGATCAAAAGCCGTGGTGTCACCGTTATCACCAATGATTTGAAGATTGGCATGACGCTGGCGGACAAAGGAAGCATATCTTTGATCATGGCTGGTGGCACGCTGCTTTCCAGCGTCTATGCGCTGGTTGGCTCGGAAACCATCGAGTTTTTTAACCGGGTGCGGGTAAACAAGCTGTTTTTGGGTTGCGATGCCGTTGACTTTGAATGGGGCGTATCCAACCGTACGCTGCAAGAGGTCTCTACCAAAACGGCCATGATGAGTGCTGCCCGGGAAGTGATCGCCATGGCGGATAGCTCCAAATTTCATCGTCAGGTGTTTGCGCATCTTTGTGACCTTACCGACCTGGACATGCTGATTACTGAAAAATTGGAGCCTGAGGAAAAAGAAAAGCTGGATCAACTGGGGCTACGCGTACTGACGCCCGATAAAGGCCGCCACCGCAAAGCGTAAAGGGAAAAAAGGCGTCGAAATAGGGCCTCACGTAGCGTAAAGCGGCCTGACATTTACATAAAAAGGGGTGCCTGGAACCCGTTAACGATTTATCATTGTCATCCGTTTCCCCGCTTGATCCTCTTGAAGCTGATTTTTATGTGTTCCTCGATTTTCCTTTCGTTTTTTCCTGCCGTATCCACGTAGTACCCCCTGCGCCACCATTCTCGATTCTGGCGCTTGAATGGCAATGCCAGGAACTGCTCATACATCATTAGACTGCTTTTCCCCTTCATTACCCCATGAAATATGATACCGAAACTTTGGGTGGAGGTCCCAGCAACACGCGCACATGGTTCTGGCCTATCTCTGCTTCCACTCTTTTATCCCTTTCCACTTTCTGTGCCCTAGACTCTTTGTGTCGTTCATTAGAAGGACCTTCTTTTGTGCTATTGCAGTTGTCAGGCCGCAACATCTGTCTAGCAAAAGGAGTTTTTTATCATTCTCAACGGCAGAAGCCTTCCTCGGAACCACTGGCTTAGCCAGTGGTTTTCTAATTACAAAAAACCATCCGCCGGCTTTGCCGGCGGATGGTTTGGATTATCTCGTATATTGATCCGCTTTGTATTTTCGTAGGTTCTCAGGATCGGCGAACCACTGGATGGTTTGGGCGATGCCCTGGGCGAAGGAATGGGTTGGCTGCCAGCCGGTCAGGCTTTTGATCTTTGTGTTGTCCCCAAACAACCGCTCCACTTCGCTTTTTTCCGGTCGCAACCGCTGCTGGTCGCAGATGATGCGCGCCTTGGGATTGATCTGCGCAATGATCTCCTGGGCGGCATCGCCAATGGAAATTTCAGAATTGGAGGCGATGTTGATCTCCTGGCCAATGGTGCTTTGCTGCTTCAGGATTGCCACAAACCCTGCCACCGTATCCTTGACAAAGTTAAAGTCACGGGTGGGCGTCAGCTTTCCCAGCTTAATCTGCGTAACCCCCGCCAACAGTTGGGTGATGATGGTGGGGATTACCGCGCGGTTGGATTGGCGTGGGCCATACGTATTGAAGGGACGCACAATGGTGACCGGCAGCGAAAAACTGCGATAGAAGCTTTCCGCCAATCGGTCTGCTCCAATTTTGGTGGCGGAATAAGGGGACTGCCCTTGGAAGGGATGCTTTTCATCGATGGGAACATACTGCGCGGTGCCATATACCTCCGAGGTGGAGGTCACCAATACCCGCAGATCGTAGTCCCGCGCCGCCTGTAAAACATTGAGGGTGCCTTTGATATTGGTATCCACATAAGCGTCCGGCGCCTCATAGCTATAGGGAATGGCGATCAGCGCCGCCAGATGCAGTACCGCATCGCATCCCTGGCAGGCGTTGCGCACCGCATAGGGATCACGGATATCACCGGCGACAATTTCAACCGCATTTTGAACGCGCTGATCCACCGTGTCCAGCCAGCCCCAGGTGCCAAAGGAATTATAGTACACAAAAGCGCGCACGTCAAAACCTTGCTCCACAAGCAGCTCCACCAAATGGCTTCCAATAAAACCGTCTGCGCCGGTTACAAGCAATTTCATGATGGTGTATCCTTCCCCTCTTCGGTCTGGTATTGTCGAAACGCCAACAAGCTATGCCTCAGTTCACTCGCCAGGGTCGTCAGCAAAGTCCCCCACAGTGCATTTTTATACACCATGCATGGCTTTGCCATGGTATTCCTCCTCAATGATATAGAGCGGCCTGTGTTTGACCTCATCAAAAATATCACCGATATAGCGGCCTACCACGCCCAGCACCACCAGCTGGAGCCCGCCCAAAAAGGCGATCAGCGCTATGGTAGAGGGCCAACCCTGGGGAATGGACTGCTGCACCAAACTTACGATCAGCGTATAAATACCATATAAAAACCCAAACAGCGCCACCACAAGCCCAACCGTAATTGAAATGGTAAGAGGCATTTTGGAGAAGGCAATGATTCCATTGATGGCCAGGCCCATGGTTCTGCGCATGGAGTACTTGCTTGTTCCCGCCTTGCGGATGCCGGAAACAAAAGGCACAGTACATTGAGGGAAGCCCACCCACCGGAAAAGGCCCCGCAGAAACTGGTGCTGCTCCCGGATGGAATGCTTGAACACTTCCAAGCATCGGCGAGATACCAGCCGGAAGTCTGCGCTGCCCTCCTCCAACTGAATGGAGGACAACATGCTGAGAATTTTGTAATAGAGCCGGGAGGAGCATTTTTTGAACCAGGAAACCTTTTGATGATAGGTACGCAGGGTGTGCACCACATCAAAACCCTCTTCATACTTCTCCAGCAGCGTGGCGATCAGCGACGGCGGATGCTCCAAATCACAATCCATCATGATGGCCGCGTCTCCGTGGCAATAGTCCATCCCCGCCACCAGCGACATTTGATGCCCAAAGCGCCTGGACAGGCTAAGCAACACCGCGTCGCTTCGGGTATCGCAAATCTCCCTCAGCCTTTCCTGCGTGCGGTCCTGGCACTTGTCCATGCAGAAGATCACTTCAAAGCGATACCGATCTGCCAGCGCATCAATCGTGGCAAACAGCGCGTCGGCAAAAGCGCGGATCCCTTTCTCCTCGTTATAGGCCGGCAGAATAATGCTGATGCACTTCATGGTTCCCACTCCTTGCCTTCCTCCAAAACCGTTTGCCGGATGCCCTCCACAAAGGGAGTTTGAGGCCGCCACTCCAAATCCCTTTCGATGGCCCGGATATCCGCCACCACATCGGGGATCTCATTTTTACGCTTTTCGCCCCGGTCACTGATGGGGATATCCCCCCCCAGCGCCTGGGCCACGCTTTGGCATACCTCCAGCACACTTTTGGAAACGCCGCTGCCCACGTTATACACCTTTCCCCCAGGCAACCCCATGGTGCGCAGCAAAGCCTGCGCCACATCGCACACATAGACATAGTCACGCTTGGGCGCCAGGTCCGCCACCTGGATGCGGCGCTCGCTAAGCGCTTGATGGATCACCATAGGGATCAGAAACTGCCGCGCTTGTCCAGGGCCATATACGTTGAACAATCGCATCCTGGTGACGTTCACGCCAAACTGCTCTGCATAAAACTGGCATAGGTTTTCAGCCAGGTACTTGGAATGGTTGTAAGCCGTATTAGGCGTGCAGGGATGCTTCTCGTCAATGGGCAAATACTCAGGAACGCCATAGGGATAGGTACTCACATAGGTGAGGGAGGCTCCTGACAACCTACAATATTCCAACATGTTGGCGGTACCCATCAGGTTCACTTGGTAAAACGCTTTGGGATCCTTCCAGCTGTCCGGTACAAAGGTTTTGGCGGCTAAATGGAAAACATGCGTAGCGCCGCAGCCCTGAAAATCATGGGTCGCCACATCGCCCTGATCCAGGCTAAACTCCACCAAGTCGTGCCCTGCCAGAGCCCGTACCAGCCATTTCCCTAAAAAGCCGTCCGCCCCCGTTACCAGAATCCTTTTGCCCATGTACCGCTCCTTACATAAAACGTGATTTCATTTGTTCAAACTCATCTACGGCTCTCATGTAATCATCCGGCCTGCCGATGTCCAGCCAATAGCCTGGATGGAGCACCGTGCGCGCCGGCACCCGCGCCTTTAGCAACGCTCCCATCAGGTCGTCAAAGCCAAATTTTTCATTCTCGGGAATGTAGTCCAACGCCTTTTGATTCACGCCGTAAATGCCCATGCTGACCCTGTATTGATTCTCAGGTTTTTCCATAAAGCCGCATAGGTTGCCGTTTTCATCCACTTCCAGCACACCATAGTCCACTTTTTCGGTCCTCATATGAGCAAGAATGGAAAACAACTTGCCCGCCTGTTGATGCTCGTCCATAAAAGCGGCAAAGTCCACATCGGTCAGCACGTCCCCATTCATCACCAAAAAGTTCTCCGGCAAATCCGGGATCAGCTTCAACGGCCCCATGGTGCTAAGGGGCTTGGACTCCATAGAATAGTCAATGGGAACGCCCCAGCGCTCTCCATTGCCAAAATACGCCTTGATGATATGGGCCTGGTGGTTCACCGCCAATGTGATATGTTCAAAGCCTGCCCGAGCCAGCTGCCTGACAATGACTTCCAAAATGGGAAAATCACCAACAGGCATCAATGGCTTTGGCAGGGCCGTCGTATAAGGCCTCAGCCTTGTCCCCATCCCGCCCGCCAGGATGACCGCCCGCTTTTCCATCTTGTCATCCATCCTCTCTCCATTTGGACGCCCCTGGCACAAAGCGCAAAAAATGACACTTTTGATATTATATCATGGAGCCATATCACAAAGCAATACAGGCAACCGAAACGAAAACGCTTAGCCATGCACCGCCACGCCGCGCTCCGTCAGCTCCACGCAGCCTGTCACAAAGGCCTTGCAAATCGATATTTGCAAGGCCTTTGCTTTAAAGGAGGATACGTGCGGCACACTAGGTATTTTCTTTCCCATAGGTATTCACAAAACGGTAACGCTCGCTGGCCACATAGGGCGAGGGAATCTCACGCAGCTCCTTTCCGCTAGCGCAAGCGCTGAGATAGATCTGGCAGGCCTTTTCCACCACGCGAATGGCCAGCATGGCCTCCGCCATGTCCTTGCCGCAGCCCACCGAACCGTGGTTTCGCAGCAGCAGACCGTTCTTGTCCCCAATGGCGGCAGCGGCGGTCTGCCCCAGCTTGGCGTGCTGCTCAGCAGGCACATAGGCGTCCGTCAGCGGGATGCCCCCGCCCAAAAACTGGGACATCTCCTCCACCAGGCAGGGAACCGCGGCGATGTCCAACGCCGAAGCGGCCATGGCGCAGGGGGTATGGGCATGGATGACGGCGCCCAGCTCTGGCCGCAGGCGATAGATCTGGCGGTGTACCTCTTTTTCGGAGGTGGCATTGCGGTGGCCTTCCAGCTTGTTGCCATCCAGGTCGATGGCCACCAAATCCTCGGGCTGCATGGCGTCATAGGCCACCCGGCTGGGAGTCAGCAAGATCACGTCCCCCACCCGCAGGCTCACGTTGCCCCAGGTGCCCATGAAATACTCCATGGCCCGAAGCTCCAGGCAGGTCTTGATGATGAGCTTTCGCTCAGCCAGCAGACGATTCATCGCTGCACCCTGCCGGAGGTATTGCCCCCGGCCAACTCCCACACCTCGTCCAGTGTGGTGAGGTTAAACCCTCCATATACCGTATGCTTCAGCGCGGAGGCCGCGCCGGCGAACTCTGCCACGGTCTGCAAGGGCATCTGGTGCAGCAGCCCATAGATGAACCCCGCCGCAAAGGAGGCCCCACCGCCGCCCCGATCCACCAGGCGGATGTCATAATGGCGGCTGTGGCAAAACTGCTGGCCGTCGTAGCAAAGCACGGACCAGCCGTTGTCTGAGGCGGAATAGCTCTCCCGTAGGGTACAGCCGATGTGCGTAAAGCCATAGGTCCGCCGCATTTGCTCAAAAACCTTTTGGTACCCCTCCAGGTCCAGCTTGCTGGAGGTGACGTCGGTGCCTTCCGGCTTGAGTCCCAGGCACATTTCCGCGTCCTCCTCGTTGCCGATGCACACGTTCACCTGCTGCATGATCTCCTTCATAAAGGCCTGTGCTTCCTGGGGGCTCCACAGCTTGCTGCGGTAGTTTAGATCACAGCTCACGGTGACCCCATGCCTGCGGGCTGCCTCCACCGCAAGACGGGTGAGCTGCCGGGTGCTTTGAGAAATAGCCGGGGTGATGCCCGCAAAATGGAACCAGCCCGCCCCTTCAAAGATGGCGTCAAAGTCGAAATCCTCCGGCCTGGCGCTGGCGAAGGCCGAGCCTGCCCGGTCATACACCACCCGGGGGGGCCGCATGGCCACGCCGGTTTCATAGATGTTGATGCCCAGGCGCGCGCCGCCCCGGGCCACAAAGGAACAATCTACGCCCTGGCCTTGCAAGCGGCTGAGGCAGGCATCCCCCAGAGGATTTTGGGGCAGCTTGGTCACATAGGTCACGTCCTCCCCAAACCGGGACAAGGACGCCCCCACAATGGCCTCATCGCCGTCATAGATCGCATCAAAATGATCCGTCTGCTCCACCCGCAAAAAACCTGGCGTCATCAGGCGCAGCATGATCTCACCCATGGTAATGACTTTCACTTGGCGGTCACCTCCGCTTAGAATTCGGTGGGGTACAGGGTCTGCACCATGGAGATGTTTTTGAAGGGATACTTTTCAGCCACGGCTTCGTCAAAGTCGATGCCCAGGCCGGGCCGGTCGTTGATATACAGATAGCCGTCCTTGGGCTTGTATTGATAGCTGAAAAGGCTTTCCTTCCACTCAATCTCCTCCACGCTATACTCCAAAATCAGCGCGTTGGGGATGGCTGCCGCCACATGCATGGAGGCCGCCGTGCCCACCTGCCCATGCACGTTGTGGGGCGCCACGGGGATCTGGCTGGCCTCGCACAGCGCGGCAATCTTTTTCAGCTCGGTGATGCCACCGCAGACCCGCACGTCCGGCTGGGCGATATCGATGGCTCCCGCGGCGATGGCCGCCCTAAAGTCCGTTTTGGTGCACCAGCGCTCACCGGAGGCAACGGGGATCGGCGAGCGTGCCCTAACTTGGGCGCAGCATTCCAGATTCTCCGGCAAGGTGGGTTCCTCAAAGAAATAGGGCTTAAATTCCGCCAGCTCCTGGGCAACCCTCAGCGCGGTATAAGGGTTGAAACGTCCATGGCCTTCCATCAGCAGGTCCACATCCCAGCCCACCGCATCCCGCACCGCCCTCACCTGGGCCTTAACACCCCGCAGGTCCTGGGTGGAAATGGTATGCTCCGCCCGGTAGAAGGGGTCCCATTTCATGGCGGTATAGCCTAGCTTCACGGTTTTTTCCGCCAGTTTAGCCAACTTGTCTGGGGTATCCCCGCCGAAGAACCAGCGGTTGGCATACACCCGCAGCCTGTCTCGAAACTTGCCGCCCAGCAGCTGATAAACCGGCACGCCAAAGGCCTTGCCCTTAATATCCCACAGGGCCATGTCCACCGCGCTTAGCGCGCTGGTCAGCACGCAGCCCGCGCCCCAGTATTCATCCCGGAAGCACAGATAGAACAGCCTTTCAATGTCCAGCGGATCCTGGCCGACCAGGCTTCGCTTCAGCTCCAGCACCGCGGCGGAAACCGTCTGCTCCCGGGTCTCCAGGGAACACTCCCCCACCCCGGTGATGCCTTCGTCGGTATATACTTTTACATAGACCCAGTTGTCATTGTGCGCCTGCACAATGAAAGGCTTGATGTCGGTAATTTTCATGCTGGTTCATCTCCCATGGGTTATTGGCTCATCCCTCAAGCAAAATATCGTCCAGGTACCTTTGCAGGTGCTCTCTCATGGCTTTTTCCGCCGCGGACCGCTCGGCTCTTTCCACCGCTTGCAGAATCTTCTGATGCTGCTCCACGCCGCCCAGCCGCTGCTCCCTGGAAGGCGGACGGCTTCGATCCTTCATCAGGAAGAACACCTGGGCGGTCAGCGGTTCAATAAACGCCGGAAACAATGCATTGTGGGTCATCTCCGCCAGGCAGCGATGAAACTCCAGGTCATCCTTGTTCCACTGCGCCAGGTTCTCAAAATTCTTTTCCATGTCCTCCACAATCCTGCGCAGGTGAGCTTTTTGCTCCGCCGAGGCATTCTGGGCGGCCAAGCCGCAAGCCCGAACCTCCAACGCCATGCGGATCTCGTAGACTTCCTCCGGGGAGACGGATCCCACCGCGGTCAGGCGCCCTACCATGCTGCCCAGCACGTCTGATGTCAGCTGAGTCACGTACGCTCCGCTGCCGCTTTTCACATCCACCAAGCCACGTTCCTTCAGCATGGTGATGGCCTCGCGAACCACATTGCGGCTGGTTCCAAACCGCTCCGCCAGTTCAATCTCCCCAGGCAGCCGGTCCCCCACCTGGATCTCCTGGCCGATAATCATCTGCTCAATGTTCTGGGCGATTTGCTGGGACAAGCTGGCCTTTATGACCTGTGCGTACAATGTGCCTTCCTCCCCACTGTCAGATTTTGGGAATCAGGACGCGGACGCCCTCCCGGATGGAGCGATGGGTAGCCTCCACCAGCTGGTAGGCCTCCAATCCATCCCAGCCGGTAACCAGCGGTTTGCCCATCTTGCGGATGCACTCCGCGAAGTTTTCGATCAGACCCATAAACCCGCCGAACTCCTCATCAAAAATCAACGTGTTGGGGAACACAGGGTTCCAAGTTTTGCTGGGACCTTCCTCGCTGTCGTTGACGATCAGGGTGTGCTGATCCTCCACCGCCAGCCAGCTCTTTTCCCCATAAATTTCCACCCGCTCCCAGGGCTTTAGGCTCAGCGCCGTGGATGAGGTGAACACATTGCCCACAGCCCCGCTTGCAAACTCCAGGTTGATGCAGGCGTTGTCAAAGGGGTAGTTGCGCTGGTTGAACTGGTAATGATGGGTGGCCACCGCGCTGACGGCCTGCACATCCCCCATGAAATAGCGCACCAGGTCAAACAGATGGATGGTGCCACCCTCCAAAATATCCACATAGGCATACCCCAGGTTGAACTTGCCCAAAAACGCGGCTGGGTTTGCCGGCATCAGCTTCTTGGCCCGCAAATAGGGCGGGGAGTAGCGCTTGTTGGACACGGTCATCAGCGTCAGGCCCAGCCTGTCCGCAGTCTCGCACATTTCCTGGGCCTGTCGGATATCCCGGGTGATGGGCTTTTCCACCAGCACGCTGATGCCCCGGTTCAGGCAGGCCATGGTGTGCTCATAATGCACATCATCCGGGGACAAAACCAGCACGCCGTCGGGCTTCGTTTCGTCCAGCATCGTCTGATAATCGCTGAACCAGCGGGTGCGGACCATGGCCTCCACCTTGCGGCCTTGCTTCTCGTTGCGCATGCAGATGCCTACCAACTGGATGGGTTCCCAAATGGTTTGCAGCCGCAGGATAGCGGGGATATGTTTGCTTTGGCCCACGCCGCCACAGCCAATGATGGCTAATTTTACGGGCTTCTTGGCAGCCCGCGCCTCATCAGAGCCAACGCCGTACACGTCCGCGTTATCAAACATCTTCTGGATGGGGCTGTGCCCGTAGACGTCCTCTAGCATGACCGTTCCTCCCTTACTCCTACTCCATAGCGTTGAGGGCTTTCAGCCACCGCAGCCGCAGCAGGTAAAAACCCCGCTGGATGGCCAGCGCGGCCAAAATGATGGCGCCCTTAAGCATGTACCGCTGGCTGTCCATCAGCCCCAAGGTGGTAAGCCCGTTGGAGAGCAGGCACATAAACAGCAGGCCGCAAATCGTCTTGGGGAAGGAACCCTCACCGCCGGAGAGCCGGTTGCCGCCGATCACCACCGCCACAATGGCGTTCATCTCCATGCCGTTGCCGATGGTGGTAACCGCGCTGCCCAGGCGGGACAGGTCAATGACGCTGGCGATACCCGTGAGCAGAGCGGCCAAAGCGAAGATGCACCATTTGATCAGGCGGGTGTTGATGCCCGCCAAGGCCGTGGTCTTCTCATTCTCGCCCAGGGCCTTGGTGTAGCGGCCAAACTTGGTTTGGGTGAGCAAAAACCAGCCCAGGGCCACGCAAACCACCACCACCACCAGAGAGATGTTCACAAACCCCAGGGCAAAAGGCTGATAGATGGCCGACAGCACCGGGGAGGGCACGGGGATGGATTTGGTGCCCGTGATGCCCAGCGCCAGCCCTCGGGCCCACATCATGCAGGACAGGGTGATGATGACCGCGTTGATCCTGCCGTAGGCGATCAGCGCCGCGTTGATGGCGCCGATGAGGGCGGCCGCGCCCACACAGGCCATAAGCCCTAGCCAGATGCTGCCTGTGCCCCGAAAAATCACGCCGGTTATGCATGCGGTGAGAACGATGAGCGAACCGGAGGATAGATCCATATTACCAGAAATGACAATAAACGTCATCCCCACGGAAACAATAATCAGCGCGGCGTTTTGCTGCACCATGTTAAAAATATTGTTGATGGACAGAAACTGGCTGTTGCGGGAGAGGAAAAACACCGTCAGCGCAAGGGATAAAAGCAACACCGTGATCACGTCCATGCGGGTAACCAAACCTGTGAGGAGGCTTTTTTGCTTTGGCTTCATCTTCATTCCTCCTTACGCGGCTTCCCGCTGGGTAAAGCGGTTGAAGAGCACGGCCACCAAAACGAACAAGCCGGTCACCGCATCCTTAAAGTTCTCGTTAATGCCATACAGCGTCATAAAATTGCTGATCATCACCACGATCAGCGCACCCACCAAGGTTTTGAGGACGCTACCCTCCCCGCCCTTGAGGGACATGCCGCCCAGCACCACCGCCGTCACCGCGTCAAACTCAAAGCCAATGCCCACGGTGGTGTTCACCATGCCCAGGCGGCTGGCGGTAACGATCCCCGCCACCCCAGCAGCCAGGCCGCTGACCACATAGCATAGGGCTTTCACCTTGGCGGTGCTAAACCCGCACAGCCGAGCGGCCTTAGGGTTTCCCCCCACGGCATAAAGCTGACGGCCAAAGCTGGTCTTATGCAGCACCAAAAACGCGATGGCGTACAGCGCCACCACGATGTACAGCAGCGTGGGAAGCCCCAACCCAAAAGGTTTCCCGGTATTGATGTACTTCGCGATAGGGTCTTTGACATAGATCCAGGAGTTGAACCGCTCAATGATGATCAGCGCCAGGCCGCGGATGGCCAGCTGCGAACCCAGCGTCACGATGACGCAGTTGATTTTCAAGCCCTCGATAATGATGCCGTTTAGCGCCCCGGTGATGCCACAAGCCAAGATGCACAGCAGCATGGCCACCCAAACATTCACCTGCTGGGCGAGCAGCACCGCCAGCAATACGGCGCTGAGAAACACATTGGAACCTGCCGACAGGTCCATGCCGCCAATCAAGAACACAAAGGACATGCCGATGGACAGAATCGCCACGATGGAAGCCTGCTTCATGATGTTCATCAGGTTCCCCTCGGACATGAATCTGGGGGACAACAGTGAAAACAGTAGGAAGAGCGCGATGGCCACCATGGCAATGCCCAGCCATTCCACCAGCTCCGTCGCTTTTTCCCGGTACCTCACCCTCAGCTCGGTATTCATTGGGCGGCCCCCTTCTTCTGGATCAGCCTGGCCAGCACGTCCTCAGTGGTTTCGCTCTCCAGAATCTGGTGAATTTTTCCCTCCGCCATCACCACAATCCGGTCCGACAGCTGCAAGATCTCCGTGGTGTCCGTGGAAACCACCACGATGGCCTTCCCACTGCCCGCCAAATCGGCCAGGATTCGATAAATTTCTGTCTTGGCGCCCACATCCACGCCCCGGGTGGGCTCCAAAAAGACCAGTACATCCAAATCCCGCAGCAGCCAGCGGGACACGATGACCTTCTGCTGGTTGCCGCCTGAGAGGAACTTGACCTTGGCTTTCAGCGCCCGCATCTTGATGCTCAGGGAATCGGTCAGCTTTTGACTGGCCTTGGTCATCCTGCGGTAGGAAAGCAGGGGGAGCCCCTTTACCATGCGAAAGCGGGGCATGGAAGGCAGGGCCATATTGTCCCGGCAGCTCATTTCAGGGAAGAGGCCTTCCTCCTTGCGGTTTTCCGTCAGCAGCCCAATGCCCTGCCGCACGGCGTCGATGGGTTTGCGGATTTTGACCCGCTTGCCCCGCACCCAAATCTCGCCGCTGTCCATGGGCACCGCACCGTAGGCCATGCGCCACAGCACATCCTGCCCCGCGCCCAAAAGGCCCGTGAAGCCTGTAATCATACCCGGGTAGATATCGCAGGACACATGATCCACCGCGCCACGGCGGCACAGGTCCTTCAGTCGCAAAAGGGCCTCTCCCGCCGCCTTTTTGCCCTGATCCTCCCGATGGAACTTGTTGTAGGTATCCCCCAGCATGTATTCGATAATCTGGACCTCATCCACCTCATCCATCCGCACATGGGCCGTAACCTGCCCGTTCATCAAAATGGTGCCGCAATCACAATATTTTTTAATCTCACCCAGGCGGTGAGAGATAAACACGATGCAAATTCCCTGTTTCTTGAGCTTAAAAAGGATATTGAACAGGCGTTCGGTGTCCTCGCCGGTGAGGGCAGCCGTGGGTTCGTCCAAGATCAAAATGGTGGGTTGGAGGGAAATCGCCTTGGCAATCTCAATCAACTGCTGCTTGGCCATGGGAAACACTTCCACGTTCTGGTCCACATCGATGTTGTCGATGCCCAGATCCCGCAGGCATTCCCTGGCCATTTCGCTCATTTTCCGGTTGTTTAGCTTTACGCCCCGCACCATCTCACGGCCCAGAAACATGTTCTCCGCCACCGTCAGGTTGTTCAGCAAGCTCAGCTCCTGATACACGATGCCAATCCCCAGCTTGGCACTGTCCGACGGGCCGGAGATGGAGACCTCTTCGCCGTGCATCAAAATTTTGCCTTCATCGGCAATATAATTTCCGCTTAGTATTTTCATCAGCGTGGATTTTCCCGCGCCGTTTTGCCCAATGATGGAGTGAATCTCTCCGGCGCAGAGCTCCAAATCCACGTTGGTCAGGGCCTGCACGCCCGTGAACCGCTTGGAAATGCCCCGCATTTCAAGAACCATGTCCATGGGACGCCCTCCTTGCCATCGGCAGCGACGCCACAGGGGGAGAGGGAAACCCTCCCCCCCTTGGCCGGTAACTGCCTTACTTGCTCAGGTAATCGTTGATGATCTCATCCAGAGGCTTGTCAAAGGGGAATTCCGCGGTCTTGTTGGCCATATCGTCGGCCAGCTGCAGCATGGCGGCGGCATTGTCCTTGGTGACGATGATGCCGGGCAGGATGTAATCCTTGGAGATATCCATGCCTTCGGTTACCACCTTGAAGGGGATCAAAGCCTTGTAATAGCCGGTGTACTGGGAAGCCAGCAGATAGGTACAATCCATCTCGCCGCTGATGATGGCCTGGATGGCTTCGCTGCTGCCGTCAATGGAGCAGATGAGGATTTCATCGCTGCGGCCAGCGTTGATGATGACCTGAGCGGCGGGATAGGTCACGCCGTCTGACATGCCGTACAGCAGATCAATATGGTCATAGGTGGTCAGGTAGTTTTCCATGATGGTCACGGCCTTGGTGCCGTCCCAGTTGGTGGCTTCCTGCGCCAGGATTTCCACGCCATTGTTGGTCATCACTTCGGCAAAGCCGCCGGTGCGGCCTTCGTTCAGGCCCTGGCCCAAGTTGCCCGCCAGTACAACGACCTTCTTGTCCTTCAGCTCGCCCCCCTGCGCCTGAAGCAGCGTGATGGCGTACTCGCCCACTTCGCCGGACATCTTCCACTCGTCAAAACCAATGGTGCCCGCGCTCATGCCTTCATCGGCACGGCTGTGCTGTACCACCACGGTGACGCCCATTTCCTTAGCCTTGGCAAAGGAATTCTTAAAGGCGGTAACGTCCAGGGTATTGATGGAGATCACGTCGCATTGCTCCAACAGATTGTCGAAAGCCTGCACCTGCTTGGTCACATCGCCCTCGCCGGAGGTTACGATCAACTCAAAGCCATACTTTGCAGCCGCGACCTTCGCGCCTTCCACCTCGCCCAGATGGAACGGATGGGTCAAGTCCTGCTGAATCAGACCGACGACGATCTTCTTGTCCGCCTCAGCCATCGCGCCGCCGATCATAGCGGCACACAGTACCATGGTTAACAGAACCGCAATTGCCTTTTTCATATGTCTACCCCTTTCTATTACATACGGCGCCCGCCGTATTGGTTCACGATTGATACTCGGCCCAGATCACGCACGGACCGCTGTTCATCCCCTCCACCATCCAGGGGGAGACCAACAAACGGGCGATTCCCTCCAGGGGCTCATTCAGCTTCATCTCCTCGATGATGATGAACTTCTCCAGAGAGGCTTTTTCAAAGAACACATTATGGCAGGCCATGGTCTGCTCCAGGCTGTTGATGCAGGCGATGGAGGGTACATCCGTGCCAATCATCCGCAGGTGCGGCATCTTGTGATGGATATAGGCCGCGCTCTCCTGGCAAAACCCGGGGCAATGGGCCGAAAACCGCTTGGGATCATTCTTGCGGATGTCCGCCACGCCAAAGCGCACCACCAGTGCCTGGGCATCGCTGCCCCTGTCAAGTCCGGTGAGCAGCGCCGGAGTCACCACCGTGTCGTCCGGCGTGCCGGTCAAATCCAGCACCAGCACCTTGGTGAAAATCAAGTCCGTCGGGGTGAAATCGTTGATGCTGGCTCCACCCTCCAGCACATGGGCTGCGGCGTCCAGGTGCGTGCCCGTATGGTTGTATACCTGCAAAAATTGCACATTGGCCCCCGTTCCCGCGATGGACATGTACTCCGTGATCTGCGGCGCGGGAATGGCCGGGGGTCGGGGCGCCGTGACGCTCATGGGATAGGAAAGCCAGCGGGTGGTCATATAAACCCCCTCCTTTTGCTTGACTGCTTGGCAATGCCCCGAAAGAACCAACCGATGACCCTCTCGCTTTGATCCGACAGCAGGCTGCTTTAGGGAATATCTGGCAGGTCCTTCTTGGCTTCTTTCACAATGGCGATGAACGCGGCCACTTGCTTGGTGACCCAGCCCATGCCCTCTTTTTCGATCTTTTCAAAATCCATAAACGTCCTAGCGCCGGAGACAGCACAGGCCCCGCAACGGATGAATTCCCCGGCGTTTTGCTCGGTAATGCCTCCGGAAGGGATCAAATTCACCTCTGGAAACACCATCCGCAGATTGGTCATATACTTGGGCCCGCCCAGGGAACCGGGGAAAATTTTCAGCGCGGTGGCGCCCTTGCGCATAGCGTTAAAACACTCCGTGGCCGTAAACACGCCGGAGAACACCGGCACCTGGTAGCGGCCCGCCACATCCATCACATCATCCACGATGCAGGGGTTCACGATGATGCTGCCTCCATGGAGAATGACCTCCCGGGCAGAGGTGGCGTCCAACACCGTGCCGGCCGCCACGTGCATCTTCCCTTTGAAATGTGAGGAGATCGCCTCAATGGCTTCCAACACGCCTGGGGTTGTCATAGTGACCTCCACCGCCCGGGCGCCCCCATCATACATGGCTTGGGCATAGGCAATCCAATCGCCTTTTTGGTGCAGCTTGATACAGGGGAGCACGCCGGTATCCTTAATATCCGCCATAACCCGTTCTTTGATGGTAAAATCACTTCTCATATATACCTCTGTCTTACGATTGAGTTGTATGGCTGTCCAACAGGTTTGATTTGATTATATCCATGATGTCCCTGGTTGTCAATATGAAAATTCTGTCCATACAAACCCATAGTTGAAAATACATGTCATTTTTCCATTGACAAGGAAAAAAACACATGTATACTGTTAAACATCAGACCATCTATTTCACCATACCCTTCTGAGGTATAGACCCTTTGGACAAGCATTTAGTTTGCACTTCTTGCGGAAAAGTTTATCCCCTCAGCAGCGGCCTTTTCAGTCACTGCCTTGATTGCTTGGCCAAAGGCCGCCTGGAGCCTTTGGAAATGCGCTATGCCTTGGATCAGATAACGGATGAACAAAAGCGTCAGTTTTTTCCTCAGCGTTCCCCTTCCTTTTGGGACTTTGATTTTCTATTGCCTGTCACCAAGGATTATGCCATGTTTTTGGGAGAGGGACATACGCCCTTGATTGCCAGCCCAGTCCGGCAAGAGGCCGACGATACGTTTTTGGTTTTCCTGAAACTTGAATACGTAAACCCCACCCTGGGCCACAAAGACCGCTTTCAAACTGTGGCCTCAGCCATGGCCAAAAAGCTTTGCTACCTGGGCATTGCCACGGTATCCACGGGAAACCATGGCGCCTCTTGCGCTGCTTTTGCCGGGGCGCACGGTCTCCGTTGCAAGGTGTTTTGCCCGCCCCAGGTCTCGCCGGAGCTTATGAAAGTCATCCGGCTGTATGGCGGCGAGCCGATCATCGCCCCTTGGGAGCGGCGCATCCACCTGCTCAAGGACAGCGTTGATGAAGGCTATATGCCCGCCACGCTGCTGGATTCCGAGGTGGAAGGTACCTCCAATCCTTTTGGCCTGGAGGGCTATAAAACCATCGCCTATGAGCTGTACCAACAGCTGGGGGACGTGCCGGACCATGTGCTCATCCCCTGCGCCCGGGGCGATACGGTCTACGGCGTATACAAAGGATTTGCGGAGCTGATGCAACTGGGCATTGCCCGGCGCATCCCCCATATCCACCCTTGCCAGCCCAAGGGAGCCAACGCCCTGGAGCAAAGCGCCCAAGCGGGCGTCGATCAGGTGGTGGTGCTGAAAAATCCGTTTTCTGTGGCCACTTCAACCATGGAACCTACCACCGGCAGGCATGCCTACCAGGCCATGAAAGCCAGCGGCGGTTTGCCCCTCACCGCTGATGACGCCAGCATCCTGTGTGCCATGCGAAGCCTCGGCGCCAAAGGTCTCTGTGTGGAACCGGCTTCTGCGCTGCCATTGGCCTGCATCCCGGCGCTCCGGCGCAGCGGGCTTTTGCAGCCTGGCGATCAAATCGTCTGCCTGGTCACATCCTCCGGAGTCAAATGGCCCGCAACCCTCGAAACAGCCTTGAAAGGAATGGGATAGCGCATGCCGGACCAAATCACCAAGCGAAATATCTCTGAAATGATTGTGGCAAAGATCGTCCGCTCCATTGAGCAAGGGGATTTTATCCCAGGCTCTCGCCTTCCCTCGGAAAGCGCCCTCATGGAACGGTTTCAGGTGGGCAGATCCTCAGTGCGGGAAGCCATGCAGGCCCTCTCCATCATGGGTGTGGTCACCATTCGGCCGGGTCAGGGCACTTTCATCCGCGCCGACTCCAAGGCGGCCTTCTTTGCCCCCGAGGTACTTGCCCCTTTGGTGGATGAGGAAGTAACCCAAAATCTTGCGGAAGCCCGCGAGGTCCTGGAACCCATCATCGCCGAGCTTGCCGCCAAGCGCGCCACCACCGATGATTTATGCCAGATTCAAGAGCTGCTGTACACTTGCGAGCGCCATTTGAAGATCAACGAGCCATTGTATGAGCTGTCGGCAGAATTTCACCTGCTAATCGCCCAGGCATCTCATAACATTTTTTTTCTGCGGCTGCTCCAATCGATCATCGGCATCATGGCTGCCCGCGGCGCACGCATTGAGGAAAACCGCGCGTTTTTGCAATGGGAGCTGGAATCTCACATCGAGTTGTTTCTCGCCATCTCAGCAGGTGACGGGTTGAAAAGCAAAGAGCTGATGACCACTCACATCCAGTCCTCCGCTATGCGATATCTGGATATGCGACGCGAATCGGAGGAAATCGACCGCTAACATGCCCGCAGAGTAGAGGGAGGCGAAGTCATGAAAACCCATCGCGGTTTTTTGACACTGGACCACGTTTCCCATGAATACCATGGAGACCGGCATGCCAACACCCCCTCGTTGTCTGACATCTGCATCCATGCCAAAGACGGAGAGTTTGTGACGGTGGTAGGACCCAGCGGCTGCGGCAAAACGACGCTGTTTAACATCGCCGCCGGCCTGATCCAGCCCACCCAGGGCAAAGTCCTTCTGGGGGACAAGGATATCACCGGGACCACCGGCCATGTGGGTTACATGCTCCAGCGGGATTTGCTTCTGCCCTGGCGCTCGGTGCTGAAAAATGTGGTGTTGGGCCTGGAGATTCAACGAATCCCCAAGGAGGAATCCACCCAAGAGGCCATTGAGCTTCTCAATCGTTTCGGCCTGGGACAGTTCATCCACCGCTATCCCGACACTCTGTCCGGCGGCATGCGCCAGCGCTGCGCGTTCATCCGCACGCTGCTGTCTCGCAAGGAAATCCTGCTGTTGGATGAGCCGCTAGGCGCTTTGGATGCCCAAACCCGCGTGCTGATGCAGGAATGGCTGCTGGATGTGTGGGAGGAGTTTAAAAAAACCGTCTTTTTTATCACCCACGACATCCCGGAAGGGGTGTTCCTCTCCGACCGCATCTATGTGCTTAGTTCCCGGCCCGGACGGATTATCGACGAGGTGCTCATCGATTTGCCAAGGCCCCGCAGCAATTCCCTTCGTTCCAATCCCAAATACATCCAATACTGCGAGCACATCACCGGCATCATCCGCAGCGAAAGCGTACATTCCCTGGAAAACAACGAGTAAAGGAGGACGGCAGCATGAGCAGATTCACAAAAGCCCTCATCAAGGCATTCAAGGCATACCTCCCGCCGCTGGTCTTCCTGCTGGTTATCATCCTGGTTTGGGAAATTGCCTGCAAGGTCACGGGCGTCTCCCGGGTGATCCTGCCCTCGCCCTCCCGCGTGGCCTCCACCATGGTGAAGGATTGGCCGCTGATCTGGCCTAACCTGGTGGTTACCATGCAGGAAATCATCCTCGGGTTTCTGGTCTCTCTTGCCACGGGCATGATCCTGGGCATTCTCATCGTCTATTCTAAGTTCCTGGAGCGTTTCATCTATCCCCTGGTTATCGCCTCCCAGGTGGTGCCTGTGTTCGCCATCGCGCCTCTGCTTGTGATCTGGTTTGGCTTTGGCCTGTCCCCCAAGATCATGATCGCCGCGCTGGTCACATTCTTCCCCATCTGCGTCAATCAGGTGGAGGGCTTGCGCACCGTAGACCCGGGCATCATCAATCTCATGAAATCCTATAACGCCACCGAATGGCAGATCTTCCGCATCGTCCGGTTCCCCGCATCGCTGCCCTTCCTGTTTGCCGGCATTCAGGTGGGCATAACTTTCAGCGTCATCGCCGCGGTCATCGGCGAGTGGGTAGGCGCGGAAAAGGGCATCGGCGCCTTCATGATCACCGCCAACTCCATGAGCCGAACCGATCGCGTGTTTGACGGCATCTTCGTACTGGCTGTGCTGGGTATCACCCTGTTCATGATTACAAAAGCAATCAGCAAGGTTCTTCTTCCCTGGCAAAAACACACCCGGGCTTGACCCAACAAAACAGGAGTGAATCGGTATGACAAAAATCCTGGCGTTTCTCGTGGCGCTGTTGCTTCTCCTGCCCCTGACCGCCGGACTCTGCCAGGCCGCTCCCGCTGCGGATAAGCCGCTGACGAAAATCCTGTTCTGTCACGATTTCCCGCAGCCTGCCTGGGTGGCCCAAATGCCCTGGATCATCGCCAAGGAAAAAGGCTTCTACCAGGAAGCCGGTCTGGATGTGGACT
>JAVBSI010000009.1:0-39514 GCA_031556815.1 Eubacteriales bacterium
AGCGCCTGGGGGACAAGGCAGGCTGCCAGGCCCTCTACAAAGACCTGGGCGCATTGCTGCGCCGCCACCCCGGCTGGCGGATGGGCGTCATCGCCTCCGACCCGGCGTTTGAGCGGTTCTTTGGCCGTCGAGCCACGCACAAACGTCGCCTGTACAATGGACGGCTGGAATGTGAGTTCTTCATTTTTCAGTGATCCGCAACGTTGAAGAATAGCAAGCACTTGCCCTTTGCATTCTTATGATAGCGGCATAACGATCTTTGTCAAGGCTTCGCTCTGTGGAAATTCCGGGCCGTTATAATAGTATTCATATGCAATTCCGGCCGCTGTCAGCCCATGATCCTCGATCCATTTTGCCATGTCGCTGTATGCAGGTTTCATTTCGGCATAAGGCCCCCTGAACATGCAAAAAACGAATTGGCCTGCCGGAATCAAACCTGCTTTGATATCCTCCCGTCCAGGCAACGACTTGGATACAGGGAAGCCAATCTCCACATCAAGGTCATGCATATCCATGTTATGGTAGGCTACAAACGGAACATCGGCAAGCATTTGGCCTGCTTCTTTCAAATAGGCGGCCATCTTGCCATAGCTTTCGCCAATGAGTGCGGGAAGTTTTTCCGCCTGTGTCCTTGTTCGAATTGACAAAGTAGGTTGTTCCCTTTTTTGCAACATCTCAATGTTGGATATCCTTGGCACTTTCAATCCCCCTTATTGCTTTCTGATCTTTAGGATACACCCGGCGTCAGTTTAAACAAACAAGAAAGGCATCCCAAATCGATGCTCTATCATTCTTCAAAACCCTCTTGCACTGCGGGCATTTGCTGACAAACCATCAACAATGCGTCCTCACCGTTGTCCTCATAATAGCGTTTGCGCACGCCTAGCTGCATAAATCCCAGGCTTTTGTACATCTCCTGGGCAACCTGGTTGCTTTTGCGCACTTCCAGCGTCATATATTGCACGCCCAAATTGGCGGCATATTGCATCAGCTCTTTGGTAATGGCTTTTCCCAGGCCTTTCCCCCGCTCTTCTTTCTTCACGGCCACATTGGTGATGTGCCCTTCCTCCAAAATCATCCAAGCTCCGGCGTAGGCCCACAGCCCACCCTTTGCTTCCGCCACCAAGTAACGGGCGCATCGGTTTTTTTCCATTTCGTCGCGAAAGCTCTGCTCGCTCCAGGGCGTGGAGAAGGTCTCCATTTCCAGTACGTGTACCCGCGGTACATCCGCCATGGTCATGCGCCGGATTTGATACGCAGGCATTGCGATTTCTGAGCTCATAACTTTCCAGCCTTCTTCCCGGCGGCTTCCCTGGCTCGTTCCGCCTGAGGCGCGCGTAGGTACTGGGGCTGCAACGCCAGATAATCTACCGCATCCTGAGCGTAAACTTCCGCCAACACGGCTACGGAAGCAGGCCGCAAATAGCACAGATGTGCGGGCAAAAAACAGGCCCGCTTCCCCAGCTTCACTTCCAGCATATTCCGATATTTGGCTACGCCGTCGCCCACAAAGCAGAGCATTTGCTCCGCGCCGCAGATCTCTAGCACCTGCGATACAAACTGGCCTAACTCCTCAGCCCGGTTATCCATCCGACGTTTGGGCGGCATGCCCGCCTCAAAGACCGCCCCATAAACCTGGCCTGCCCGCGCATCTTGGATGGGACAAATGACCGCATCTGTTGGTGCAACCCCTGCCGCCAAAGCCTCCAGCGCGTCAATCCCCATGCAAGGTTTTCCTGCGCCATGGGCCATTCCCTTCACCGTGCTGACGCCAATGCGTACCCCGGTAAAGGATCCTGGGCCTGTGACGGCCGCGTATAGATCGATAGCCTCGATTTCCATGCCGCTTCGGGTGAGGGCTTCCTCCACCATGGGCAGCAGATTGACCGAATGGGTCATCCGGTTCACGGACGCGCCTTCATAAACCACGATTCCCTCCCGCAGCACGGCAACCCCCGCCACTGGGCCGGATGTATCCATCGCCAGGATGTTCATTGGCTTTCCTTCCTTCATGCCCACATTCCCTCACAACGCCGCCAGCTCCCGAAAGCCCCCCACTGGCTCCAGAATAATGTCCCGCGTGTTGTCATCCCTGAGGCTTAGGATGATGCGTAGGTGCTTTTCCGGCACAGCCTCCTTCGCTTGCTGAGGCCACTCCACCACGGCCACGCCGTCCCCGCCCAGGTATTCCTCCATGGATAGCTCGTACAGCTCCTCCGCATGGCCGATGCGGTACCAGTCAAAATGGTACAGCGGCATTCTGCCGGACTCATACACCTGTAAGATGGTGAACGTAGGGCTGGGCACGGTTTCCCGTACGCCCAGCCCTACCGCGATGCCTCGGGTCATTTCGCTCTTGCCCGCGCCAAGCTCTCCATAGAGCAGCAATACATCCCCGGGCAACAGCTGGGAAGCGAGCCTTTCACCTAGCATGCGCGTCTCTGCTGCGCTTTTAGAAATATGCCGCATCATGCGCGCTGCCTGCGGGCCAGATGTCCATGCAGGATAGGCGACAGCGGCTTATACATCAGCACACCCAAAACGCTGATTACCACCCATTTGAAGAGGTTGAAGGGCGCCGTGATATACAGCACAAATTTCCACAGGCTGTCCAGGGAGGGAATCAGTGCCTGGCCCATGCCCACGATCTGCTCCACCGGCATATGGTATACCGCGCCGTAGAAAGGAATCATCAGGTATACGTTGGCCAGCACACCGGCTATGGTAGCCACCACAGCGCCTACGCTCATGCCGATCAGTGCGCCTTTGCGGGATTTAATCCCTCTGTAGATAAAGCCGGCAGGCAGCACCATAGCCAGGCCAATCAAAAAGTCCGCCAGCTCGCCTACGCCCTGGGAACTGCTATGCAGCAAGCCGATCAAACTCTTCACACCCAATATCACGGAGCCCGCCAAAGGCCCCATGGCAAAGGTACCTAGCAGCACCGGCAGATTGCTAAAATCCAACTTATAGAACAGCACGATGGGCACTTCCAGCAAAAACAGCACCGACGCCACCGCCGCCAGCACGGCAATCACCGTCATCTCTTTGGTTGTCAGCATCCTTTTGGCCGTAGATTTCTTCGCATTTTGCCCCTGATTCATCCCAATACCCTCCCGTAATACGAATTGCCCCTGATGGCTTGAACATCAGGGGCAATTCCGCATAGCGCGGTTGCTCTTCTTTCATCCAGACTTAGACGCGAAACGTCATTACTGTCGGCTTTGGAGTTCCACCAAATCGGCCCGGTCAGGGTTGCCCCTTAGGGGTTCGCGGGCTGTACCGCCGGTAGGGAATCTCACCCTGCCCCGAAGATGCCATCAACTGGCTTCCCCCGCATCATAGCACAGGCAATGCATCCTGTCAATTCCCAATCAGGTCTAGATAAGCGGCCCCCTCCGGCCGAATGTCCAGCACATTGCAGCTATGGGCGCCAAACACCGCCTTCATGTCCTTCACGAAGCCGTCCAGCTCTTTTTGCGGTACAAAATTGAGCGTAGTACCCGCAAAGCCGCCGCCATGCACCCGCCAGGCGCCTATACCCGTCAGCTTGTTTTCCGCCAGCATCAACGCAAGGGCAAGCTCTTGGCCAATGGACTTCGCCGCGATATTTTGCAAATACATAAAGCTGCTAAACCCGGACTGAATCACCTTGCTCAAAAACCCTTGCAGATCATCCTTTTGCAGCGCTTCCAACTCTTCCGTCACCCGCTGGTTCTCCGCAAAAAAGTGCGCGGCCCGCAAAATGGCCCGATCCGGATTGTCGCATTTCAACTCCTGGCGCAGCGTGGGGATGCTTTGCATAAACTGTTCCGCCCGCACCCTGCGCAGGTTCTTTTCCCCAAAACAGGCGGCAACTTCCCGCATCTCCTGGGGAATGGCGGCATATTCCTGGGTCAAGTCATCGTGGCTTCCGCCGGTATTCACCACCACCATCGCCAGGCCCTTTTGGGCAAAGTCATAAGAAAGTTCCACGATCTTGGCCGTATCATCCTTAAAATCCATGAACGTCATTCCGCCTACGCTGCTGGCCATCTGATCCATCAGGCCGCAGGGCTTTCCAAAATAAACATTCTCCGCATACTGGCAGATCTGCGCCCGGACCTTGGCATCCAACGACCAACTGTTGTAAAGCGCATCGAAGATGGCGCAAACCAGCACCTCAAAGGCTGCCGAGGAGCTTAAGCCGCTGCCCACCCGCACTGTGGATGTGACCACCGCGTCAAATCCGCCGATGGCGTAGCCAAATTCCTTCATCTTGGCCGAAACGCCGCGGATCAGCGCGGTCGTGCTACCCTTTTCCCCCTCTTGCATGGACAGGTCTTCCAGGCTCATCTCCAGCGGCGCATACCCTTCGCTGAACACCCGTACCGTTGCATCGCCCCGTAGGCTCACCGCGGCCAACGTATCCAAGTTGACTGCCGCTGCCAGCACCTTGCCCTTGTTATGATCCGTATGGTTGCCGCCGATCTCTGTACGTCCCGGCGCGCTCACCAGCAATACCCGCCCATCAGCGCCAACGCATTCCTCGTGTTTTTTTACGATATGAATATACCGCGCCGTCTGCGCTACCAACATTCCGTTTCGCTGGCCATACAGATGGGTCAAGGTTTTCATGACCGCCGGGGTTTTAAGCTGCCGAATCATCTCTGCGTACTGGTTCATGCGTTTAACCCATCCTTCTTTGGTTCTATTGATCGGCGATCTTTTGCCAGAAAGCTACCATCTGCTCCGCATGGCGGTCCGTCAGGCCCTGATGAAACAAATCGATGTCTTCCCGCGACAAATTCCACTGCCCAAGCACAAAACGGGCAAAGGCTTCATCTACATATTTCCCCAGTTCATTTTGGAGGGGCAACAGCCCCTCGCTTTGCTCCACGGTGAGGGCATGATTCGCAAAGGGCATCACCACAAAGGATTGTAATTTCTCACATTCCTGATTGATACGGTGTGCTTGGTCATCCGCAAAGCGGCCGTAAAACGCCTGGGGAAAAATCCCAGGCATGCTGCCCGTACTGAAAATGCTTAGGCTGTTCAAGGTGTCCATATCCGTGTTTTCCTGTCCGCCGGCCCATTGCCAGCGGCCCTGGGCGTCCACAACATAGTCGATACCACGGATGCCTGCCAAAGCCTCGATCGCACCTTCCTGTGTATAGAGGATATCCGCCCAGTGGAGCAGGGCCGCCGGATCGGCGCATGCCGAAGTGATGGCGAACGTTCCGCGAATTACCATTGCGCCTAGATCCCGATACACCTGCTGCCCTTCATGCGCCAGTGGCGGCAATAGCACGTACTCCTTGGCCTGCTCATATCCCATCAATGACAGCGGGTTTGGGCCAAAGAAAACCCCATAGGCGGCCTCCGCTTTGGAATCGGAAACCATGCGCAAGGCATCCACCGTATAAAATCCGTTTTGGTCCAGCAGCTTTTCGCTGTAAAGGCCCCGCAGGTAGCGTAGCAGCGCCACAAAGGAATCCTCCAGCGGCCAATAATGGACGGCCCCGTCCCCACCCATGTAAATGTTGTAGTCATTGACCGCCTGCCCAAAGGCATGGGAGAGAAACTTCAAATCCCATACACCCAAGAAGGTTAGCGGCACTTCATCCTGTTTGCCGTTTTGGTTGGGGTCGCCCGTTTGGAAAGCACGCAGCGTCTCCGCTAGGCCCTGGGCGTCCGATGGCAGGGTCAGGCCCAGCCGATCCAGCCATGCCTGATTGATCCACATAGCGTTTTGCAAAGGCATAGGTTGAATAAACGGCAATGCGCCGATAGCGCCATTAGGCAAGGTAATGGCCTCCAGCCACGTGGGGTTCGCCGCCAGCAACGCCCAAAGGTGCGGGGCATTCTCTTCCAGCAGGGGTTTTAGATCCACCAGCTGGCCGCTGTCCGTGTAACGGATCAGTTCAGGGGTGGTCAGCGCCGCCTTGAACAGCACGTCGGGCAAAGGCCCTGACGCAAACATGTTGTCTTTGGCCGCCTGCCACTGGACGGCCTGGGTATACTCCTCAAAAGAAAAGTGGATGCCCGTGCGGGTTTCCATCCGCGAAAAATAAGCGTTGGTTTCCCATTGGTGGCTGCTACCCTCGCCGTCAAACCCCGCCATGGAAAAACGCATAGTCTCCGCTCCACCCGCCACACAGGCAGTGAGGCATAAGATGCAAACCATACAGGCTATCCCGCTCCTTAAGCGATTGCTCATCCGGCGCCTCCTTGGCACGTACTTGTCAACGCCCAATGGCCAGCAAGATCTCTCTTCTGTATTATACTGATTTTCATTTTTTTTGCAAAGATGTTTTCAAAACACTGCTGTATCATAGCTGGTCTGGCTTCTGCTTCAAAGCCGCAATTTATGCGTAGCCTTGGCCGATATCCTGGGTCAGGCAGGCCCTGACTTCTTCCTCATTTACCGTGTCCCTGGCCAGCAGCAGGCAAGTGAGCCGGTTCCACGCGGGCCGGTAAGCCAGCAGAACCTTCTTGGCAAGCTCATAGCCGTTCTGCAGCCATTGCTGCGCCGCGATATCCCGCCTGGATTGAGAAAACAGATACAACGCCCCGCCCCCTGGCAGCATCCCCCACTCACACACCATGCGCCGGGCCAGCGCCGCCGCTTTTTCCAAATCGTTAGCCGCACCGGTGGACACCATATCCGCCCCATAGGTGATCTCCTCCGCGGCACGGCCCGCCAGCGCCACGGCAATATGGTGCAGCAGTTCTTTTTTGGAATGAAACATCTTTTCAGGCTGAATCGCCATGCTGTATCCCGCCGCTCCCTTGGAGGATGGAACAATACTCACCTTGCGGATGTGGCTTTCCGGCAGCAAAAAGAAGGTAGCCAGCGCATGTCCCGCCTCGTGGGCGGCGGTAAGCTCCCGCTCCCGCTCCAGAGCGTAACCCGTATGCCGGTCCGCGCCGCAAAGCAGCACGTCATAAGCCCGGTCAATATCCTCTCTGGAAATACTGTTGGCGTTGCGTTTGGCTGCGATGATGGCCGCCTCGTTGAGCATGCTTTCCAGCCTGGCTCCTGAAAAAAGCGCCGTTTGGGCTGCCAACGCGGGGATCGACACCGTTTCATCGATCGGCTTGCCCTTGGCATGCACAAACAGAATCTTCATGCGTTCCTCAAATCCTGGCAGCGGCACCTCAATCTGCCGGTCAAAACGGCCTGCCCGCAGCAGAGCCTCATCCAGAGTATCAATGCGGTTGGTGGCCGCCATTACAATGATGCCCTCCTGCTCCCGAAAGCCACTCATCTCCGACAGCAGCGCGTTGAGGGTTTGCTCGCGCTCATCGCTGGTGTTATCTCTCTTCTTGCCAATGGCGTCAATCTCATCAATGAAGATCACCGCGCTGCCCGCCTTGCGGGCCTTGGCGAACAGCGTGCGCACCCGGCTTGCCCCCACGCCCACATACATTTCCACAAAATCCGCGCCGTTGACAGCAAAAAAGGGCACGCCCGCTTCCCCGGCCAGCGCCCGGGCCATTAATGTTTTGCCCGTTCCCGGCGGGCCATAGAGCAATACGCCTCTGGGAATCCGCGCCCCATAATGGCTGTATTTTTCCGGCGACTGAATAAAGCTGACCAAATCGCGCAGGCTTTCCATGGCCTCCTCATTGGCTGCCACATGCTCAAAGCGCGTCATTGGCACTGTTTTTTCGCTTTCGATGAACGATTTGTGGACGGGTGCTTTTTCTCCTTGTTTGCGCCTGCCCCACAACCCCAGCCCGCCTACCACCAACAAAAACAACAGTAACCCATAGGTAGCCGCGCCGTCGTTTTGCTCTTTCACTTGGACGCCCTGCAAAAGCAGCAAATGCTTCATGGTGTCAATGCGTGGGTTGTCAAATTGAAATTGACTTCCATCGCTGTTGGTCGCCATCAGTGTAGGCGCGTCTCGAAGAATCACCTGAGCAACCTGCCCCGCCTTCACCCGCTCCAAAAACGCGGGATAGTTCACCGTTTCCATGGGAACGGAGCGGTTGTTCCACAACAAAAATGCCAGCACGCCCACCATCAGCGCCAGCAACGAAAGCCGCAATACTCTTTCGTATTTGGCGCGCATCACGTCCACCTCCACATAGTTTCTGACTCAAAGTATACAAGATGCACAATATATAAGTAAATGGTACTTATTAACGGCCTTACCATGGTTGGTAAATGAAGAAGCGGCACATATTATCCGCGAAGAAATCACGGCGAGAACCTTGTTGTCCTCCAAGGCCTGCCGCATATGGGGTGTAAGCATGAAGAAAAAAGAACCGAAAAGGCGCGCCCAGCGTCCAATCGAAACGCCCACGGAAGATGAAAAGCAGGAGCTGACCGAGACCTCCGATGCACCCAAGGAACCCGCGCACGCAGAGATGCCAGCGGAGGAAACACCGCCACCGCCGGAAAAATCCCCTATTTCTTTCCCAAAATCCCTTCGGTTGCATATCAAGCGCCAAAAACGAGCCGTGCGGGATCTGGATACGCTCGAACCGGACGTTATGGCGGCGGCAGAGGCCATAGAGTCAGAAGGCGAAGACCCGGAAGGCGTTCCTGTCAAGCCCGTCAAAGCCAAGCGGCACCGTGTCCGAAAGACCCTGGTGACCTTGGCCAGCCTATTTCTGATCGCCCTGGTAATCGCGTTCTTTTATTTTGACGTGCCCCATTGGCAGGCCTTGGACGTCAACAAAATCACCGCTGCGCCCAAAACTGGCAGTATGTACGACAACCAGGGCAAGCTCATCACCACCATCAAGGGTTCCCAAAACCGGGTGCCCATTCCTCTGTCGCAAATTCCCAAGGAGATTCAGGATGTGTTCCTGGCCGCAGAGGACTTGCGGTTTTACCAGCACCACGGGATCGACCTGATCCGTTTTGGCGGTGCTGTGCTGGCCAACCTACAGGAGGGCAGCTATGCCCAGGGCGGCAGCACCATCACCATGCAGTTGATGCGTCAAAGCCACCTGAGCACCCAAAAGACCGTTGCGCGTAAATTGGAAGAAATGTATCTGTCCCTAATGATGGAATCACAGTACAGCAAGGATCAAATTTTGGAAATGTATCTGAATTATATTTACTTTGGCAATGGAGCCTATGGTTTACAAGCGGCGGCGGAAACCTATTTTGGCGTGAACGCGCAGGACCTCACCTTGCCCCAGGCCGCTTCTCTGGCCGCCACCATCAAAGCGCCCAGCTACAATGCGCCACACATTTCTCCCGAAAACAACCGCTCCCGTCGTACCTACATTCTGGACACCATGCTGACCCAAGGCATGATTGACCAAGCCACTCACGACAGCGCCGCCACTGCGGAGCTGATCTTGGTGGAACCTCCCCCACCGGATGTCCCCTATGGCTGGTTTGTAGACGCCGTATTGGATGAGGCGGAGGTGCTACTCGGGCTCTCCAGCGAGCAGGTCCTCACCGGCGGCTATTCCATCGAAACCACCTTAAGCAGGGAACACCAGGACCTGCTAGACAAGCAATTCTTAACGGACGTTTTCCCGGCCAAGGCCAGCGATGGCACCCAGGTACAAGGTGCGGCCGCATGCGTGGATACGAAAACCGGGGCGGTGTTGGCCATTGTGGGCGGCCGCAAATACGAGGTGCGCCGGGGGCTGAACCGGGCTACCCAGCTGCGCCGCCAGCCAGGCTCCGCTATGAAGCCATTGATGGTCTACGCGCCGGCTATCGACCAGCATGGCTATATGACCGCCAGCGTGCTGAAGGATGAACCCACCAATTTTGGGGGCTACAAGCCTCGCAACAGCGGTTATGCTTATTATGGCAACGTCAGTGTCCGTACAGCGCTCACCAATAGCCTAAACGTGGCAGCAGTCTCACTGCTCAACAAAATCGGCGTGCAGGCGGGGAAAAACTACCTGGAGAAGGTGGGCATTCCTCTAGATGTCAAGGATGATAACCTGGCCCTAGCCCTGGGCGCAATGACCTACGGGGTGTCGCCGACGCTGATGGCGGCTGCCTATGCGCCTTTTGGCAACGGCGGTACCTTTCACACCGGGTATTTTATCAACAAGGTGACGGACAGCGAGGGGCGCGTCCTTTTTCAGCAACGCAACATGGGCACCCGGGTGCTGAAAGCCCAGTCCGCTTACTTGATGACCAGTCTGCTTTCCAGCGTGACCTCCTACGGCACCGGCGCCAAACTGGCCGGGGCGGGCACCCCGGTAGCCGGCAAAACCGGCACCGTCAACATCACCGGAGGCGGCAATCGGGATATTTGGATGGTATGCTATAATTCGGAAATTTCCTGCGCGTTCTGGATGGGCTTTGACAAAACCGACAGCAAGCACAAGCTGCCCGGCTGGATCAGCGGCGGCGACAACACAGCCCTGATGGCCCGTAACTTCTTTCAAAGACTCTATTCCGGCAAAAGTAAACCGCAGTTTGCAAAGCCCGAGGGCATCGTGGCCCTGGAGATCGACAAGCAGGCGATCAAATGGCGGGGTGAGCCCATGCTGGCCGTGGAGCTAACCCCGACCGCCTACCGCTATACCGAATACTTCACCGCCGACAACCGCCCCACCAAATGGAGCGACGTATGGACGCCGCCCAAAGCGCCCAACAAGTTCACTGTGAGCCAAAACGACCAGGGACAGCCCCTGCTGATGATTCAGCCCTCGGACACGGCCATCTACCGGGTACAGCGAGACGCCATTGGCGAGAGTTTTATCCTCACTGAGCTGTATGGCACGGCCGGAGAGACCCTCTACTATACCGATACCAAGGCCAAAGCCGGGGTTGTCTACACCTATCGGGTCACCCCCGTCCACGCGGAATTACTGAATAACGGCATTGTGCTGGAGGGCGTACAGTCGGTTCAGGTGGCCCAAGCCACCAGCAGCAGCCGGGGTCTGCTGAACCAAATCACAAACTTTCTGTTTGGCGATCCACAAAAAAGCCCAGGCCAGCCCAGCGCGGCAACCGCGCAGACCGATGGGCAAGAGGAAACCGAGAATACCGCCTCCATCTTCTGGAGCAACTGACAAAAGACCGGGAGATTTTATGCTCTCCCGGTCTTTTTCTTATTCTTTCTGCTCATTTTTTTGCTCGTTTTCCCACATCTGATCATTGAGCTGGTTGATGTTTCCACAGCCCATGGTAAGCACCAAATCACCCTCCTGCCAGTGCTCCCGCAGATAGCGCTCGGTATCGTCAAAGCCAGGCGTATAAATGGCATGGATGCCGTTTGCTCGCATGCCCTCCACAATCTGAACAGCCTTGATATCTCCAGGATCTTTTTCCCTGGCGGCATAGATATCCGTGACCAACGTAATATCCGCATCCTTTGTACAGGTCAGGTAATCGTCAAACAGGCGCTTCACCCGGCTGTAAGTATGGGGCTGCATCACCGCCCACAGACGGTTGTGGGGCTGCATCGCCGCCACAGATAGGATGTTGCGCATCTCCGTGGGGTTGTGCCCGTAATCATGGTAGAGCTTTACCCCGTCGATCGTGGAGGTATGTTCAAACCGCCGGTGGGCGCCGGAAAATTCACTAAGAGCCTTGCAAGCTTTTTCCATATCCGCATGCTGGCGATATGCGCAGGCGAGGCACGCCAGAGCATTGGTCACATGGAAAAACCCCGCCACCTTCAGGCTCGCATAGCCCAGCTTTTCGCCGCGATAGAGCACATCAAAACTGCCCCGGCCCTGCTCATCATAAAACAGGTTTCCCGGCTGCCAATCGTTCTGCTGTCCAAACCCAAAGGTCATGGTATCGCAGGCCAGCGCGCCCAGCAGCTGCACCACCCGTTCATCGTCCCCGTTGCCGATGGCCAAACCGTTTGAGGGCAGCAATGCCAAAAATTGCCCAAAAGTCTCCTGAATGTGATCGATGTCCCTGTAAAAATCAAGATGATCGGCGTCAATGTTTAGCAAAATGGCCACGGTAGGCCGGAGGTGCAAAAAGCTGGCGTTGAACTCACAAGCCTCCGCTAAAAAGGTTCCGCTTTGGCCGATACGGGTGCTGCCGCCGATGAAGTCCAGCGAACCGCCAATGTGAATGGAGGGGTCCGCCCCCGTTTCCATCAATACCTGGGACAGCATGGCTGTGGTGGAGGTTTTGCCGTGGGCGCCACAAACGCCAATAGCCACCTCAAACCCCTCCATCAGCTGGCCAAGCAGCGTAGCCCGTTCAATGTTTGGGATGCCCAGCCGCTCCATCTCCACCCGCTCTGGATTGTCAGGCAAAATGGCGATGGTGTACACCACCATGTCCGCGCCATGTACGTTTTCACAGGCGTGGCCGATGGTCACCGGGATGCCGTTTTCACGCAAATGCTTGGTGGCATAAGTCTCCAGGTTATCAGAACCGGTAACCCGATAGCCTTTTTCTTGCAGCATTTGCGCCAGCCCGCTCATGCTGGAACCGCCGATGCCAATCATGTGGATATGCTTGCCTTGATAATCCCGAATATGTGGATTCCCCATCGCTTCACCCGCTTCAAAAAAAGCTTGTTGCCGCATCCGTCGTGCGGCCGCAATGCATCAGCCCTATTATACGCTGATTGACAAACAATAATCAATAGCGGGCTGAGATTGACATCCTTCCTTTTTTTCGCGATTTTTTTGATGGAAATATCCCTTGACACAGGAGCGCACAATGTGCTACTGTACAGTAAACCGATGAGGAAGAGCAAGTACCCGCCGGCCGTTTTGGTCAAGAGAGCCGCTGATGGTGGAAATGCGGCGCGAAGCGTGGCGGAGAATGGGCTTCTAAGGCCAAGCTGAAGCATAGTAGGCGCGGCGGGGTTGCGCCCCGTTACCAAAGCAAGCGTATGCAGTACGCATAAGTGGGCGCGGATATCGTGCCAAGCCGGGTGGCACCGCAAGAGTTTGACGATCATGCTCTTGTCCCAGCATCAATCATGATGGGGACAAGAGCATTTTGCTTTTCCCCAGAAAAAAGGAGGCCATACCATGGAATCCAAAATCCCTTACAAAATCTTTCTGGAAGAAAGCGAAATGCCCAAGCAATGGTACAACCTGCGGGCGGATATGAAACGCAAGCCCGCGCCGCTGCTGAATCCCGCTACATTCAAACCCATGACCTTTGAGGAGTTGAGTCCGGTTTTCTGCGATGAGTTGGTCAAGCAGGAGTTGGACAACACCACCGCCTTTTTCCCCATCCCCCAGGAGATCCTCAGCTTTTACAAGATGTACCGGCCCGCGCCGCTGGTACGCGCCTACTGCTTGGAGGAGAAGCTTCAAACCCCTGCCAAAATCTACTACAAGTTCGAGGGCAATAACACCAGCGGCAGCCATAAACTAAACAGCGCCATTGCCCAGGCCTATTACGCCAAGCAGCAAGGGCTCACCGGCGTAACCACGGAGACCGGGGCGGGCCAGTGGGGCACGGCTTTGTCCATGGCCTGCGCCTATCTGGATCTGGATTGCAAGGTGTTCATGGTGAAATGCAGCTATGAGCAAAAGCCCTTCCGCCGAGAGGTGATGCGCACCTACGGCGCGGATGTGACGCCCTCTCCCAGCGAAAGCACGGAAGTCGGCCGCCAAATCTTGCAAAAATACCCTGGGACTTCCGGTAGCCTGGGCTGCGCCATCAGTGAAGCGGTGGAGTGCGCCACCCACACCCCCGGTTACCGCTACGTGTTGGGCAGCGTACTGAGCCAAGTGGCGCTGCATCAGTCCATCATCGGCCTGGAGACCAAGGCGGCCATGGATAAATACGGCATTCAGCCGGACATCATCATTGGCTGCGCAGGCGGCGGCAGCAATCTGGCCGGGCTGATTGCCCCCTTCATGAAGGAAAAAATCATCGGCACCGCTGATTATCGTTTCATCGCCGCCGAGCCCGTTAGCTGCCCCAGCTTCACCCGTGGCAAATATGCTTACGACTTCTGCGACACGGGCATGGTATGCCCCTTGGCGAAGATGTACACCGTGGGTAGCGGCTTCATCCCTTCTGCCAGCCACTCCGGTGGGTTGCGGTTTCATGGCATGAGCTCCACCTTGTCCCAGCTGTATGCGGACGGCTTGATGGAAGCGCGCGCCTTGGATCAGACTTCCGTGTTTGAAGCTGCGGTGGCATTCGCCCGGGTGGAAGGCATCCTGCCCGCGCCGGAGAGCAGCCACGCCATCCGCGTAGCCATGGACGAGGCGTTGCGCTGCAGGAAAACCGGCGAGGAAAAAACCATCCTGTTTGGGCTCACGGGCACTGGTTACTTTGACCTATACGCCTATCAGAAATTCAACGACGGCCTGATGACGGACAGCGCCCCCACCCAGGAGGAGCTGCAAAAGAGCTTTGAGGCCCTTCCCATCGTGCCTGGAGAATGATCTTGCCAAAAGCAGCTGACACTTTGCGTGGCAGCTGCTTTTGGATTCATTCCTTGTTCATTCCTGAAAGGCTTCCACCCGATCCTCAAAACTCACGTCCCGGTGGATTTGATGCAGCATCCAGCAATAGCCAAAACCGTCCGCGAACACGGCGTTGCTCACGCCATGGCTTTCGATTTGGGCCACAGGCTGAATCTCCGCACACCCCGCTTGTATGGCTTTCCCGTACGTCGCGTTAATATCCTCCACAAGCACGTTGAGCCACATGGACTTCTGCCCTTCCGGCCCCGGTGCGGTCAAGCCATACTCGGGGGTTTCATCCAGCATGTGGAAGCGAACGCCATACAAAGTAAAGACCGCCTCGTTCTGTCCCTGGCGCAGGTCGGTGGCCTCCACCACCTCCAGCTCAAAAATGGACTGGTACAACGCCAACGCTTTCTTACAGTCCTTCACCACCATGTCGATTTCTACGCCTACCATCGTTAACACTCCTTTATTACTGGCCTGCATCTTGCTTGTCCCTTTTCTCCAGTTCTTTTTCAAATAAGGCGGTGAGGACAGGCAAGCTCTCCTCATTGACGGGAAACTCAAAGCACTGATAACGGCATTTCTGGTAGCGCTCTCCCTGCAACATGAAATCATACCCTTTGACGCAGCTATCGCTGCAGCCGCCTCCATATGCCAGTTGCTTGCATATATGGGATTTCTCGACCATCTTGATCATGGCAGGCGGCATCTGGCTAAGAAATTCTTCGTATTGCGCCAAATGATCCAGATAGATCCGAAAGATCAGCAGCCCTTTTTGAAACAGCAAGTTCAAAAAAGAACGCTTGGTGGCCGGGCTCGCATAGGATAGGGTATATCCTGCGGTCTTTGCCATTACTTTTTCCCGATACCCTCGATCCAACAGTTGTTTCCGTTTTCCATCCAACCAAGGTTTCGCCTGCATCGGCACATCGGCAAGGAAATTTTCATAGGTTGGCTTGATCGCTTTGTCTTCCACTAATTTAGTGCCCTTTCTGGTTCTTTTGATAAACGTAGGCATACCAGTAGGCGCAACCCACAAACACTCCGCCGCCCAGGATATTGCCCAGGGTGACGGGCAACAAATTGTGAAGGAGAAAGCCACACCAATGGAGCCTGACCAAACCCTCTAGCGTTGCGCCAGCATCCAATGCCGCCTGTACGAAGGCTCCATTGGCCTTGGCAAAAATGCCTGCCGGAATGTAGTACATGTTGGCCACTGAATGTTCAAAACCCGAGGTAATAAAAAGCCAAATGGGGAAAAAGATAGCCAAAATCTTGCCCGTGATATCCCCAGCGCCGTAGGACATCCAGATCGCCAAGCACACCAACCAGTTGCACATGATGCCCAGCGCAAAGGCAGAGCCGAAGGGAAGGGCAACCTTATGCGCTGCCATCTTGATGGTCATGCCGCCCAGAAGATTGGCCGCGCTGGACCATAGCCCGGACACCTGCATGAGCCAAGCGATGAACAACGAGCCTAGCAAGTTGCCGATGTATACAAACAGCCAATTGCGCAGCATGGCACTCCATGAGATGCTGCCATCCAGCGCCGCAGCCAGCATCAATGTATTGCCGGTAAACAGCTCGCCCCCGGCAATCACCACCAGCATCAAACCGGTGCCAAAGATCGCCCCTGCTAAACACCGGCCCAGCCCATAGGTTTCCGGCTTTGCCAGCAAGTTGAAGGCCGCCATGGTGGAGCCCTGGGAGGCAAACGCGATGAACACCCCCGCCAAAAACCCAAGCACAAGCATGCTCAGGATCGGTAGTCGCGCCTTTTTCTCCGCCGCTCGCAGCATGACCTCCGCGATTTGATCCGGCGGCTTGACAGTGATTCTATTCATGGATGGGCTCCTTTTTTACAGGTGCAGTTGAAGCGGTTTGACGATACATCCATACCAATTCATACCTGGAAGAATTCATGCCCGGCTGAGTAAAATCCTGCTTTCTACATCAGCATAACCCAAAAGAGCGTGTGGTCTTCATATCGCGTACTTGTCTGGCAAAGCAAAACCAAATTTTTCGCTCAAAGCACGCACATCTTGAACGTCTTTTTCCCTTGGTTCATAGCAAGTGATGAACTGGAACATAAACGCCGGGTCGATACAATGGACTTCCTGTCCGTCAATGACGCCTATGCCGGTAAGAGACCCGAATGGAAATGCAACGCCGTAACTGTTGTTACCGTTCACATCATACTCAAAGGCATGGATATCAACGCTTTGCTCCGCTGGATTGGTCATCACATACATAAACGCTGAAGAATCATCGCGTTTTTCTTCTTTGTATCCGTTATTGCCCAGCAACTTGCGAAGCTTTGCATTGTCTTTACGATGAACCGCAATATCCAAATCACTGTGCTCACGTGTTTGCTTACCCAGCAGCGCATCCACACACCAACCGCCGACAATCCAAACCAATATGCCGTTTTCCTTGAACCAGTTGTATAAGCTCAAAACCTGTTCGGAGGTCATTCAACGATTCCTTTACGCAATATAGTTAGGTACGCAATCTATGGCCTTTGCATCTAGCATGATAGCAGAAAATCTTTCAAAAGTACAAGTCCTTGAAGCAGTTTTCAAACTGTCTAATGTTAAAAAATGCCACTGCCAATTGCCTTTACATAAGAATTTCTAAGGCATTATAGTATAGAATTGCAGATGAATGCAAATCTCCCTTGCTAAATGAAGCTTGTTTGAACAAAGAGCGTACAGATACTATCAGTGGCATTGCTCAACAGAGTAAAGCTTGAGAGCTTACAACTGTTCATATTGATAAATAAATCAAACACATGAGAGGCGGGATGGTTTGCCCCTGCGGTTTCGCCGTTTTTTTGCATCCTCTTCTGTCTCCCGCTTGCGGGGTCCCGAAACGCTCATTGGCGCGGCAAAGCAAAGCAGGCTTGGCGAAACCAATCGCCAGGAGCTTCAAGGGCTCGTGGCGCTCCACAGCCAGCTTTTGGCAAAGCTCATATGATCCACGCCCCGCCGGGAGACTGGCGGGGTTTTCATTAGCATTTTCGTTAGCATTTTTTATCCTGAAACGTGTTTTTCCGTCCGTTTTTGTGAACAACAATCCAACAATATGAATATGAAAGCCGGTGATAAACCTTAAATGGCATAAGAAAAACCCCTATAGCTCAATACTATAGGGGTTTTGGCGGAGAGTTAGGGATTTGAACCCTAGGTGGGGTATAAGCCCACACACGATTTCCAGTCGTGCGCCTTAGACCACTCAGCCAACTCTCCGTAGGCGTTGTCATTGCAGGATGGGTAAAGAACCGACAACAAAATGCATTATACAGGCTCAATGGCCTTGTGTCAAGGGTTTGCACGAATTTCTCATGGGCGTCACAGCGACAAAACGGCGCGGAAAACCCGCGCCAGTTTACCGCGTTCATCAGCAAGCCGGTCAATCATTGCCCCCCTGGGCAGGTGGTTCCTCCTCCTGAGGGTCATTCGGCGCTTGGAGCGTTTCCTGCGCAGGCGCCTCCGCGCTTGCGCTGTCCACCTGGGCGGACTTGCCTTCTTCATCCTTCTCCCGCCTGCCGCCAATGGCCACATAGTGCTCCGCGCGCAGCAGGTTGAGCCGCTCGTTAAGGTCGCTGGCATTCTTCAGCATGCCATTGAGTGGCTCCGGAAACACCGTGCCCTGTTGCCACAGCTCATATGCTTGCTGGGTAAACTCACTCATGATCTCCCTGTACTGGGTTTCTAGGTTGATCTCAGCCACCTTGAACTTCGCATTGCTGGCCAAGTTGGATGCGGTGGTGCCCAGCACTTCCACCCCTTTGAGCCAAGCAAGTTTCAGCTTATGGGTAATCTTCGCCATTGCCCCATCCTCCTATTTCTTGAACAGATCGTCCCGCAGGCGATAGACCGTTGCTCCGCGCTTTTTCGTGTTAAAGACGTTAATCCACCAATCTACCGGGGCGTCCGCATCGTACTGCATGTAGCCCCATCGGGCGCCGTTGACCCGCGTTCCTTTCATGTTGCTGTCCGTCCAACGGATCATCTCGGTAGCCGGCTCGTAGTCCTCGATGATGTACATGCTATGGGGCCCGTTGCCACCCCCATAGTATCCCACGATTTGGAAAAAATCGCCCTTCTTGATCTGGACCAGCAGCTGTCTTGCCAGCTCAGCGTTTTCGGCTTCGCTCACATCGTTGTTATACTTAAACTGCGCAACGATTTCAAAGGGGCTGCCGTCAGCGGCGGTCTCCGGCTTCCATTCAATACCGTAATCATAGGGAGCGCAGGCCTTCTTGCTGTTGTTAACGGGCATATGCAGCGAAAGCTCTGGGTATTCCAGCATTCGATAGCCCTTGGCATATGTGTCAAACAGCCGCATTACGAAATTTTTGCAAACGCCGATGTCATAATCCGTTTCCGCCGGGGCGAACTTGTACTTGCTATCCTTGGAGTTGGCATAGGCCAACGCGATCATTTTTGCGATCAGCTCGTCCTTGGGCGATACAATGTCCACCACCTGCTGCGCCATGACCAATGCGCCGTCGTTATGATGTGCATAGCCTTCCAGCGTCAGCGTGGCACGTCCGGTTTGCGGGGATTGGAAGGTGAAGGTATGCTCACTTGCATCCTGAGGAAGCTGGATGGTCTGGGTGCCCTCCTGAGATTCCAACCGAAGCTCATAGCTCTCCACATTTTCCCCACCCACCTTCACAGTCAGGGAGTCCGCCGTGGTATAACTTTCCCCTTTTTTAGGGGAAATGATGTACACATAAGGCGCTAGGGATACATCGGCCAGGGACACCTCTTCATCGTCCTCCGTAGCCAGCGCGCCGCCCACAAGGCCAATCAGCAGAGCCGTCAGCAACACCAGCCCGCCTGCGGCCCATCGGCCTTTTGACCAGCGCAACGCCATCACCTCAGCCCTAGTATATCACATTTTGTTGCCCGTGGCCTGGCCTTTTCGCCTGACGCACAGCTTTTACAACATGACAGCCTGATTACCAGTAAACCGTCAAGGCATCACCTTCACAGGCAAAGCGGGTATGCTCGATGGGAATAATTTCTCCGTCCAGGTTCAGCCGCATTCCTTTGAACCCCAACACCGCCGCCTTGGCCCGGTAATGGTGCGTTACCTTGTAGTTGATCAGCTTACCACTGAGCAGCGCCGGCAAATAGAACGGGATCTTCCAGCGCGGCATTGCATCCACCACAATGATGTCAAACAACCCGTCCGCCAAATCCGACATGGGCGCAATAGGGATACCCCCGCCAAAGAAGCGCCCGTTTGCAATGGAGCAGAGCAAATACTCGCCGTCCAACTTCACATCATCGCCGATTTCGATATGCATGGAAAAGGGCTTAAAATCTTTGATGGCGCATATCACCCCGTAGAGATAGGGCAGCATTCCCTTGACATGCTTTTTGGCCTTTAAGGCGTAGTCCAGCACCATCACGTCAAAACCCGCGCCACATATATTCATAAAAAAACGGTCGTTCATGATGCCCGTATCAATGGCCCGGGGCGGATGAGACAAAATAAACTCCAGCGCGGGCTCCCATTGGCGGGGCAGCTTCAGCGCTTTGACAAAATCATTGCCCGTGCCGGCAGACAAAATGCCCAGATGGCAGCCCGTATGCATCAGTCCGGCTGCGGTCTCGGAAATGGTACCATCCCCACCCACCGCAATCACCGTCTCCACACCTTGGGCAGCAGCGGCTCTGGCCAACTCGGTGGCATGGTCGCTGGACTCCGTATAGCACAACTGGTGAGGAATCTTTCTTTCTTGCAGGTATTGCGTTGCCTTAGCTCCCACCTCCATGGCTTTGCCGTTCCCCGCAACCGGGTTTACAATCAGCTGGATCATGAAATCTACGCCTTTCTAGCTTGTTATCCTATATATTGGTGGTATCATTCTACATGTGCAAAGGGAAATTGTAAAGCGGTTTCATTGCTTTTTGCAGATTGACCCGCTATAATAATCACATTCCATTTGCCAAGTAAACCAAGGATGTGTAGCTATGAAGCTGGGAATCGTCGGGCTGCCCAACGTGGGAAAAAGCACGCTGTTCAATGCCATCACAAAGGCTGGGGCCCAGGCCGCCAACTACCCCTTTTGCACCATTGAGCCCAATACGGGCATTGTTCCCGTGCCGGACCACCGGCTGGATGTGTTAGCGGAGATGTTTCATCCAAAGAAAGTGACCCCCGCCACCGTGGAGTTTGTGGATATTGCGGGTCTTGTGAAAGGCGCCAGCAAAGGCGAGGGGCTTGGCAACAAGTTCCTCTCCCACATCAGGGAAGTGGACGCCATCGTTCACGTTGTGCGTTGCTTTGAAGATGAGAACATCATCCATGTGGACGGCGCCATCGACCCCAAGAGGGACATTGAAGTCATTGACCTGGAGCTGATCTTCGCCGACCTGGAGACGCTGGCGCGCCGCGTGGACAAAGCCCAGAAGATGCTGAAGTCTGGCGAGAAGAAATACCAGCAGGAGGCGGAACTCGGCGGGAAGCTGACGGCCCATCTGGAAAGCGGCAAGCCCGCCCGCACCTATCCCCTGTCCGCGGAGGAGAAAGCCATCGTAGACGGTTGGTTTTTGCTCACGGATAAGCCCGTGCTCTATGCCGCAAACATAGCCGAGGACGATGTGGGAAAGAATGAAAGTGAACTGCCCTTTGTGAAAGTCGTTGCGGCTATCGCCAAGGCAGAAAAATCGCAGGTGTTCACCATCTCTGCCCGCATCGAGGAGGATATCTCCGCCATGCCGCCGGAGGAAAAGCTGGAGTTTCTACAGGAGCTGGGCATTGGCAAAAGCGGTTTGGACAGGCTGATTCATGCCTGCTATGCCCTGCTGGGGCTAATCTCCTTCCTCACCGCTGGGGCGGACGAGTGCCGGGCCTGGACCATCACCAACGGAACCAAGGCCCCACAGGCGGCTGGGAAGATTCATACGGATTTTGAGAAAGGCTTCATCCGGGCCGAGGTGGTGCCCTATGACCAGCTCATGGCCCTGGGCAGCATGAACGCCTGCAAAGAAAGCGGCCTGATCCGCAGCGAAGGCAAGGAATATGTAATGAAGGACGGGGACATTGTGCTGTTCCGTTTCAATGTATAAAGGCGGCGCCCGCCATTCTTCTGGGGAGGGAAACCCGTGGGAAAGTTGATCTTCTTTTGGAAACGCCTGATGAAAATGGACTGGAAGGCCATGTGGAAGACCACAGCCCTCCTGCGGGAGCGCAGCGGTAAAAGCCGCATTTGGTTGCTTTGGGACATGCTGCGTTGCGCCGTACAATACAACGCCGGGTACATGGACTATAAGATCGCCCAAATGTATCGGTTAAGCGACGCCCAGAAAAAAACGCAGATTACCCGCGGGCTCTCCAATACCATCGTACGGCGTATGAACCCAAGGGAGTACTGGCATTTTTTTGATGATAAAGCCACCTTCAACGAGCTGTTCAAGGACGAAGTGAACCGAAATTGGATCAAAATTGACCCCAGCACGGATCTCAACGTCTTCAAAGCCTTTTTGCAAACCAACCCTGACATCATTGCCAAACCCCTTGAGGGCAGCAGCGGCGTGGGTATTGAGCACTACGTGGCCAAGCACTGGACGGGGCGGGAAGACGCCTTTTTGCAGGAGCTGCTTGGCAAGCAAACCGACATGATTGAAGAGCGCGTCCTCCAGCATCCCCGGATGATGGCCCTCTGCCCCACCTCCGTGAACACCATCCGCATCGCTACCTTGCTGGGGGACAAAAAGCAGGGCGTCGTCTACGCTTTCCTGCGCATTGGCAACGGCAAGGTGATGGATAACGTGGATTGCGGCGGCATGGCTGCCCGGGTGGACCTTGACAGCGGCAAGCTGCTCACCGTGGGCGCGGACAAGCAGGGCAACACTTTCACCCATCACCCCATTACCGGAACGCCCATCGTGGGCTTTGAAGTGCCATATTTTCAGGCAGCGATGGACATGTGCTTGAAAGCTGCCCAGAAGGTCCCCCAAATGCGCTTCATCGCCTGGGACGTTGCCATCACCAAGGACGGCCCTTGCTTTATCGAGGGCAACAGCTTTCCCAGCCATGCGGTGCCTCAATTTGCCGCCCATTACCCGGACGGCATCGGCATCATGCGGGAATTTCGGGAATTTATTGACATCTAAGGCTATCCTAGCCTATCTGCACAAGCCTCATCCACAACCAGGAGGTGCTCCATGAACAAATTCCTTTCCGTGGTGCTCATCGGCGTTTTGCTGATGGCATCCGTTCCCGTCCCTTCCCTTGCCGCCCAGGAAACCTTCACGGTAATGCTGTATATGTGCGGGACCGATTTGGAAAGCCAGGGCGGCATGGCTTCCCGCGATCTGCTGGAGATGGTGAAGGGGGGCATCCCCAAAAATGGAAATGTTACGCTGTACGTGCAGACCGGCGGCACCAAGCGATGGCAGGCCAGTGGCCTGGAAAACCGAAGCAGCCAGCGCTGGACGGTAAGCAAGGGCGGCGTGCAACTGGTGGAAAACGTAGGCCGGGCGGACATGGGCGATCAAAGCACGTTGACTGATTTTTTGCAGTCTGGCATGAGCCAATATCCGGCGGACCGCTATGGCTTGATTTTTTGGGATCATGGCGCGGGCCCGGTTGGCGGGATCTGCTTTGATGAAATCACCAGCGATTATTTGGATATGGCGGAGATCTACTCCGCCCTTACAGCCACGTCAAAACTGAAAAACTATCAAAAATTTGCATTTATTGGCTTTGATGCCTGCCTCATGGCCTCCTTTGAAGTGGCCTGCCACTTGGAACCCTTTGCCGATTATATGATCGCCAGCGAGGAGCTGGAACCCGGCACAGGTTGGAGCTACAGCGACTGGCTGCAAGTGCTGGTTCAGGATCCCGGCATCGATATCAAGGACCTGGGAAAAGTAATCGTGGATGGGTTCATCCGCGCCACCTTGGACGAAGACCCTCGGGAATATGCTACCCTGTCCCTCACGGATCTGTCCAAGCTGGATCCCCTCAAGGCCGCTATGGGAGATATGGCGGACGCCCTGGAGGGACAGCTTGCCAAGGGCAACCTGAAAGGCATCTCCCGCATTCGACAAAATGTGCGTTCCATGGGCGAGCTCTTCGACTATTCTTCCGATCTGTTGGACATCATGCAGTTTGCCAAGGTATATCAACAGTTTGACAGTGCCAGCGCCAAAGCCATTGCCACCGCCATCAAAAATGCGGTAGTCTACAGCCGCCACACCAACAACCTAACGGACATCTCCGGCCTGACCGCGCTGGTTCCCTATAGCACCCGCTCCACGCTGAGCCAGAGTCTGCCCCACTACGACGCCTATGGGTTGTTCCCTGAATATACCAAGTTCGTGGGTGGCATGGCCCAAAGCATGAACGCCGGTTCCTTTACCTTTCAATCCACCAATGTGCAGCCGGAGAACCTGGCGGACGCCCAGTCTGACTGGGACGCCAGCTCTTCCAGCGGTTTTATGGGCGATTTGCTGGACTTGCTTCTGTCCGGCATGGGAGGCGACGGGCAGGGGGATTCCGGCTATGGCCAGGATAATATCGGTTCCTTGATCGACTCCACGGGGGAGGACGCCGATGATATGAACATCGACGCGGATTCTAGCCAGCAGCCCTCCGCTGCGGATGATTCCGATTTCTCGCTGGATAGCTTCTTAAGCAGCCTTTTTGGGGATGAGACCAACGCTGACAGCGCCGCTGATGATGAAGCCTGGTGGCAGGAAGAAACGGAGGACACCGGCGATCAACAACCCTTCCCTTCCGCCAATTCGGCAAACCCCTTTGACACTGCCCAGGGGAATTATGCCTACGTGGTGAGCCTCACCGAAGATGAAATGCAGCATTTGGCCAAGGCGGAGGCCGCGCTGCTGATGGACATCAGCGATCCGGATTTTGAATGCTATGTGGATCTTGGATATGTACAGGATGTGCTGGTGGACTGGGAAAAGGGAAAGATCTACGGCCTGTTTGATGGCACATGGCCCTCCCTGGCCGGGCAAATGGTGTGTATATATGACCAAATCGCCAACGATCATTATATGCGTTCCCTGATCCCCGTCACGATCAATGAAGAGGAGCAATACTTGTTGGTGGTGTTTGACGACAAGCACCCAAGTGGCCAGGTGATGGGCTACACGGAAGGGTATACGGACTCCGGCATGCCCGCCAGAGGCTATACCGAGCTAATGCCCGGGGACGTGGTGATCCCCCAGTATGATCTGCTGTATTGGGATGACCAGGGAGCGCAGCAAACCGAACCCTTTGCCGGCGACGCCATTACCGTGGGCCCTGACGGCAGCATTGCTTTCGCCTACGCACAGGTGGAAAGTGATGCCAAATATAGCTATGGCTTCTGCCTCAATGACATCTTTGGCGACTATCAGTATACAGATTTCATCTCCTTGGATTTTTAGCTTGTCAAAAAAGTGGCCGTGCCACATTTTCGAATGTATGGGTAATGTTTGCCCCAAAGCATTGCCTTTCCCACCCCGATACGAATGCATATGGAGGGTCTGTGGTCCTTCCATGCCTCCCAGAAATAGAGGTTTTGACGGCAAAGAGGCGCGGCATCATAAGCCGCGCCTCTTTGCTATGATCCATTCATCTTATGATTCTCCAAAAACCGCATCCAGCTGCTCCTTGGAAAACACGCTTTTGCGAGTCAGCCAGCTTACCGCCGGCACGATGATGAGACCGCTAACCATAGCCGTCGCACCACTGATGGGCGCCAGGCTCATCTGCCCGGTCAGCAGCGGCGGCAGTAGCGAGATCAACACCCCACAGATGACCCCGGTATAAGCGCCTGCCTTGGTCACGCCCTTCCACAGCAGCCCATAGAGGAAAGGCGCCAAAAACGCTCCGGCAATGGTACCCCAGCTCAACGACATCAGCGACATGATGGGCGTATCCTGCATCAGAAAGTTGATTGCCAGCGACAGCGCCACAAAACCCAGGCACAGCACCCGCATCAACCATGTGGATGTTTTTTGCTTCATCTTGGGCATAAAGGTTCCCACTAGGTCCAGCGTGATCACCGAGGAGGAGGACAGCACCAGCGCCGTCAGCGTGGAAATGCTGGCCGATAACAGCAACACCACAAACAGCCCTAGCATTGCATCCGGGATGCCTACCACAGTAACGTCTGTCAGCATGGCGGGCATGATCTGATCCTTGGCCATGGTTCCAGCGTTCACCAGATCCGCCAGGGTACTCGCTCCATCTGGAGCAGCGATCTTGTTCAGCACCACACGTCCAAAGCTTCCGGCAAAGTACGCGCCTCCTGCCACCACAAAAGCGAAGATTGTGGAGATCACCGTTGCCCGCTTCACGCTGGAGGGATCCTTGATGGCAAAAAACTTGTGGATCATCTGGGGCATGCCAAGCACCCCCAGCGATGTTAGCAATACATTGCTGGCCAACCATGTAGCCTTCTCCCGGGTGGGCAGCAGCGTGTTCATGGAAGGGCCTCCCACGCCTGGGGTACCCAGCAGGTTCAGCCCTTCCGTCAAGCCACCCGCTCCACGCAACACATACGCCACAATGGACACAATGCCCACCAGCATGATGATGCCCTGGATCGCGTCCGTAATGGCAGTGGCCTTGTAGCCACCCGCAAACAGGTACACCGCGGACAGCATGGCGATCCCTATGATGCAAATCGTATAATCAAAGCCAAAGGCCTTTTGAAACATATTGCCCAAGCCCTTGTATACGCTGGCCGAATAGGGGATCAAAAACACAAAGATAATGAGGCTGGCCAAAACCTTCAGTACTTTGCTGTCATACCGCTTTTCAAAGAAACTGGGCATGGTGCTCACCTTCAGGCGCTCCCCCATCAAACGGGTCGGCTTGGCCAGCACGGCCCAGGCCAGCAGGCTGCCCACCAGCGCGTTGCCGATGCCACACCAAATGGCGGGCAGGCCCACGTCCCAACCGGTGGAGCCCGCATAGCCCACGATAATCACGGCAGAAAAATAGCTGGCGCCATAGCTCAGCGCGCTCATCCACGCGCCCACCTTACGGCCACCCAGCAAAAATTCATTTAGCGTTAGGTTTTTTCGGGCTGTGATGATGATCACCGTAACCATCATCAGCACATAGGCAACCAGAATAAAAAGCTTCATAAAAAAACCACCTTCCGTACTACTTGCCTCCGTTACCGAAGGCCCTACAAATCTATTATACAGACCCGCCGCAGAAAAGCAAGGTTTTTTTCTGTGCGGCATTAACGTCCATCCGCATGAAGCCTTCGTTGCGGGAATATCCTTTCCAAAGCCCGTTGCAAAGGAGGTTGTCCATGCTACCCCAGCGGCTCAAACAAGCAAATATCCCGCAGGAGCTTGTGCTTGGCTGGCCTCGTTGCGTGCTGCTGGGCAATGAAAAACTCATTGTGGAGCAGCATCAGGGCATCTTCGCCTGCACCCAGCAGGAGATTGTGGTAAAGACCGTATGCGGCCTGCTGGTGATCCAGGGAGACGGACTGTCCATCTCCCGCTATAACCGGGATGATATGGTAGTTCTGGGAAAAATAGGCATGCTTTTTTTTCGCCAGGGCCAAGGGAGGCATGGTGCATGAAACCCATCCGCCTTCCCTACTTTATCTATCGCTTTACCTTGGAAGGGCTTAACTTGGAGCGATTTATCGCCATGGCCTCCAAGGAGAACATCCCTCTGCTGGCTCTGCGCCGCGTCAGCGCTCGCCGCATGGTCTGCGAAGCCTATCAGGCCGACATGCCCCAAGTGGAGGCGCTTGTTACCCAAAAAGGTTGGAAAATACTGGATCCACAGCCTTTGCATCTATCGGCGGCAATGGCTTTTTTACGCCGCCGCTGGGGCATTCCGGTTGGAGCGTTGCTCATGGTGGCGCTGACCGTGACGCTGTATCAATTCATCTGGCGGGTGGATATCCAGGGAGCTGGTCCCTACCAAGGGGATATGGCGGTTTTTTTGCAGCAGGAAGGCTATGGCCCCGGTTTTCCCAAAGCCCGCATCAACGCCGATGATCTCACCCAGCAGCTGAACCATCGCTATCCCCAGGTGGCCTGGTTAACCGCCTACGTGCATGATATCACCTTGGTGATATCATGCACGTTAGGGGCCCCGCCACCCTCTTTTCAGACCGGGAGCCAGGGGGACATCGTGGCTTCCCGGGACGGATTGGTGCAATCTGTTCAGGTCCATGCCGGCACCGCCGTCGTGCAACCAGGAGCCCTTGTGCGCAAAGGCCAGCTTCTCATCCGTGGCAGCGAACGGGGCGCTGATGAAACCCTGCATCCCGTTCAGGCAAGGGGGATCGTCCAGGCCCGCTGCTGGACGGCCCGCAGCGTAAAGTTTTCGTTGCAGCAGGCGGACAGCAACCCCACAGGTCGGGAGTTGGCACAGCAGCAGCTCTGTACCCCTTGGCTTTGCTATCCCGACACCTTGGCGGCGCCGGACTATCTGGCGTATGATACCCAGCTCACCCTTACCCCGCTGGTGGGTAGCTATCTTCCCATCTGGGTTAAGCAGGTGGTTTATCAGGAAGTGGCGCTGGAATACACCCTCCGCGACCCTCAGCTGGTGCAAGCCGAGGCCCAGGCCGCCGTCCTGCGAAAGCTCTCCGATGCCATGGCAGGCAATGAAATTGTTGACAAATGGGTAGATTATTGTATGATAGAAGGTGGCTTCTTGCAAGCAACCGCTACTGCGGAGTGGATCACGGATATTGGCAGCGCAGCGTTGCCATGATCGGAGGACGGCCCTTTTGACAGTATTGCCCCAGGCGCGCATCGCGCTGGAAAGTCTTGATACATACATGGCGCTCTTTGGCGCCAATGACAAAAACCTGCCCCTCATGGAGGAAGAATTGGATGTACGCCTGACGGTGAGAGGCTCGGATCTGGTGATTACCGGCCAAGAGGCAAATGCCGCTATGGCCCAAGCCGTGGTGGACAAGCTTATGTCCCTGTACAAGCGCAATGCCCAGGTGGACCGCACCACACTGCGCTATGCCCTATCCTTGGTCAAGGAAGGCCAGTTGGACAAGCTGGACGACATCGTTTACGACGTGGTTGCCGTTACCCACCGGGGTCGGCCCATCCGCTGCAAAACCCTGGGCCAGTACCTCTATGTCAAAGCCGTCCAATCCCACGAGCTTATCTTTGCCGTGGGCCCGGCGGGCACGGGCAAGACCTATCTTGCCATGGCGCTGGCTGTGGTGGCTCTGCGCAATAAGGAAGTGGAGCGCATCGTCCTCACCCGGCCGGCGGTGGAAGCCGGTGAGAAGCTTGGCTTTCTGCCTGGCGATCTGAGCCAGAAGGTGGATCCCTACCTACGCCCCCTCTTTGACGCCCTCTATGACATGATGGGCGGGGAGGCCGCCCAAAAGCTTCAGGAGCGTGGCGTGCTGGAAATCGCCCCCCTGGCCTATATGCGAGGACGTACGCTATCGGATAGTTTCATTATTTTGGATGAAGCGCAGAATACCACCACGGAACAGATGAAAATGTTTCTCACGCGGTTAGGCGCGGGATCTCGCGCCGTAGTCACCGGCGACATCACCCAAACTGATTTGCCCTCCGGCAAGCAAAGTGGCTTGTTGCAAGCCCTTGACGTGCTGGAGCATGTTCCGCAGATTGCCACCATCCGCCTCACCCACACCGACGTGGTGAGGCACGACCTGGTGCAGACCGTCGTCAAAGCCTACGAGGCGTACGAAAGGGACCGCATGGGAGGATTGGGCCATGATGCCTAAAAGACGTTCAGGCGTGCGCAAGAAAAAGCACTGGTCATGGAATGCTTTCATCGCCGTCACTCAAACCACCAAAGCCAAAAGCATTTACGTTTTGGTCATCGGAGCGCTGGTGCTGCTGGTTTTGTTTCTGGTTGCTATCGCCCCCGAGCGCTATAACCTGCGTGTGGGAGATATTTCCCACACCACCATCACCGCCAGCAAAGACGTGGTGGACGAAATCAGCACCTCTCGCCAGCGGGAGGAAGCCGCCCGGCATGTGGAACCCTCCTTTCTTTTTAAGGACAACGTAGCCTCCGAAGTTTTGCAGAACTTGAAAAACGTCATGACCCAGGTGAACGCGGTGCAACAATACGGGCAAAAATTGCTGGCCCAGCAAAGCGACGAGAAGCATAACCCGGCCAATCCTTATCTCTTTTCCCCCAGTGAAATGCAATACGCTCATTCACTGTTGACCCATGTGACCTTGGCGGACTACCAGCTCACCACGTTGCTGTGCGCCACGGATGAGGAAATGGCGTCCCTGAATGAAAATATTACCACCGCCGTAAGCAACACCCTCAACACCACCATCCGCGAAGGCTATGTGAACGAGTCCATTCAGTATCTGCAGCAGATCATCGGATATAAAACCGAGATGGACCTGTTGCAAAATGTAGTCACCCCCATTTTGCGCAAGGTGGTCCAGCCCAACATGGTGATCGACCAGGAAGCTACCTCCAAATTGCAGGAGGATGCCCGGGACGCGGTGGAGCCCGTCATCTATAAGCAGGGGCAAAACATCGTGCTGGCCCGAGAACGGGTTACCGCCAATCAGCTGGAGATGCTGCGCAGCCTTGGGCTGCTTGATGATGAGAGCGTGGACTACGTGATGTATGCCGGGGGCCTTTTTTTGGTGCTGCTGTCCATGCTCGTGCTGGTGCTGGTATTTGCCCTCTTCGACCCTGCCGTGCTTTCCAGCCCTAAAAAACTATGCATCGTGATGATGACTCTCTGCTTTTCGCTGGCGTCCTGTATGCTGGGGCAGTTGCTCCACATATACTTGGCGCCCGTGTTGCTGGGCGCTATGATGCTTTCCGGCCTTTTGGGCGCTCCGGCAGGCGTGGCGGCCTGCAGCAGCCTGGCGGTGCTGGTCAGCGCGTTGATTGCGGGTGGAGATAAGACCTACGGCACCGAAATGGTGAACCTTTTGCTCACCTCCTTTGCCAGCGGTCTTATCGCCGTGAAGCTGATTGTGCAAAAACCCTATCGCCAGCAGGTGCTTTTCAGCGGTATTGTGACTGCCTTTTCCAACCTGGCCATCATCCATATCATTGGCTTTATGACCAATAATTCCATCCAAAGCGTATTCCCCAACGCCCTATGGAGCGCCGCCAGCGCGCTGGTGGCTTCCATTCTTTGCGTGGGCCTGGATCCGCTGATGGAAGCTGCTTTCAACCTAGCCACCCCAAGCAAGCTGCTGGAACTCTGCAACCCCAATCATCCCCTCCTGCGCCGTTTGCTGCTGGAAGCACCCGGCACCTATCACCACAGCATCATCGTGGCCAATCTGGCGGAAGCCGGTGCCGAAGCCATCGGCGCAAACCCGCTGTTGGCCCGGGCAAGTGCGTATTTTCATGACATTGGTAAGCTAAAGCGCCCGTTGTATTTCAAAGAAAACCAAATCGGAGAGAATCCTCACGAGCAGGCCAACCCGTATGTTTCTGCCGCCATCGTTACCGCCCATACCCGGGATGGTCTGGTAATGGCGCAGCAAAGCAGGCTTCCGCAAGAGATCCAGGACGTGGTGATCGAGCACCACGGGGATTCGATTGTGATGTTTTTTTACCACAAGGCCTTGCAGCAGGCGAGCGGCCAAGCTGTTGAGATCGCGGATTTCCGCTATGACGGCAAACGTCCCCATACCAAGGAAAGCGCCATTGTGATGTTGGCCGATACCATCGAGGCCGCCGTGCGCAGCATGCCCGATCCCAACCCCCAGGCCATTGAGGAATTTATTGAGCGCTTGGTACGCGGCAAGCTGGAAGATGGGCAACTCAGCGAGGCGCCGATCACCCTGTCCGATATCGACAAGCTTTGCAATGCGTTCGCCACTGTCCTCAACGGCGTGTTCCACGAGCGGATTGAGTATCCCGCCATCGCCCCGGAAACCACCCCGCCGCCCGCCCACTTGCCCGAGGCGACGCATGCCGTTGAAAGCGCCGTGGAGGCTAAAGAGCTGAAACCCGCTGCCGAAACTGACCCTCACTCTGTCCAGGAGCCTGCCGATGATCATTGAGTGGACGCAGCAGGTGCAGGGAAATGTGCTGGAAGAATGTCCCGCCGGGCATCTGCCCTTGGTGGCGGATTGTTGCCAAGCAACGGAGGGAATTCCTTTCCCCTGCGCTATTCATGTGCAACTAACCGATGACGCCGGCATACGGCTGATCAACCAAGCGCAGCGCGGCATAGACTGCGCGACCGATGTGCTGAGCTTTCCTAGCGTGCGTTATCCCAGCGGGGAAACAGCCCGCAGCCACCCTGACAAACTGCGTAGAGAGTATGATCCGGACATGGGCGGAGCCATGCTAGGCGATATTGTGATTTCCATGGATCATGCCACGGCCCAGGCCGCCGCCTATGGCCATAGCCTCCGGCGGGAATTGGCTTATTTGTTGACTCATGGCCTGTTTCACCTCTTTGGCTATCACCATGAGGAACCCTTGCAACAAAAGGAGATGCGCAACATGGAAGAAAAAGCGCTACAGACAGCAGGCATCACACGGGATGACACCCAAACCCCGCCCTCGGATGAAGACCTGCTTGCCCTTGCCCGGCTGGCGATGCAGCGGGCCTATGTGCCCTATAGTCGCTACAAGGTGGGTGCGTGCCTGCTGTGCAGTGACGGCCGCGTCTTTCAAGGCTGTAACATTGAAAACGCATCCTTTGGCCTGACCAACTGCGCGGAGCGTACCGCCCTGTTCAAAGCGGTCAGCGAAGGCGCAACCGACTTTTTGACCATCGCCATCGCGGCGGAAGGTTCAGCCCCCTATCCCTGCGGGGCCTGCCGTCAAGTGCTCAACGAGTTCGCCCCGGCCATCCGCGTGCTGGTCACCTGGGATGGAGACCAAGTAGAAAAGACTTCTCTCCCCCAGCTTTTGCCCCATAGCTTTGGCCCCAAAGATCTGCCATCTTAACAGAAACGAGGAAACGGCCTCTTGACGCAAATTCAACCCAAGCCCTTTCATTCCGGCTTCGTGGCCATTGTTGGCCGCCCCAACGTGGGCAAAAGCACGCTGATGAACAAGATGGTGGGCGAAAAGGTAGCCATTGTCAGCAACCGACCCCAGACCACCCGCAACCGCATCATGGGCGTATGTAGCCAGGAAGGCAGCCAAATCATTTTTTTGGATACCCCCGGGATGCACACCCCCCGCACCCGCCTGGGTGAATACATGATGCAGGCGGCCAAGGAGGCCCTCCAGGGTATCGACGCGCTGGTGGTGATGGTGGACGCCACCGCCGTAGGCAAGCAAGACCATGCCTTGGCCCTGGAAATGAGCGCCCGCAAAGTGAAGAAATTTTTGGTACTCAATAAAATCGACCTGATGAAAAAGGAAAACTTGCTGGAGCTAATCGCTTCTTTCGCAGGAAATGGCTATGACGAGATCATGCCCATTAGCGCCCAAACCGGAGACGGCGTGCAGCGGCTGAAAGAGTTGCTGGTTGCCGTGCTTCCGGAGGGCCCCCGTTACTTTCCCGAGGATGCCATCACCGACCAGCCCGAGCGTTTGCTCTGTGCCGAACTGATCCGCGAAAAGGCCTTGGTCCATCTCAAGGAGGAAGTGCCCCACGGCATTGGCGTGGAAATGATGCGCATGGAAAAGGTGAACGATGCGCTGATGGAAATTCACGCCACCCTGTATTGTGAACGAAGCGCCCACAAGGGAATCATCATCGGCAAGCAGGGCAGCATGTTACGGCGGATCGGCCAGGAGGCCCGGCTGGATATCGAAAACCTCTTGGGTATGCGGGTTAACCTACAGCTTTGGGTAAAGGTGCGGGAGAACTGGCCCAACCGGCAGGAGGATCTTTATACTTTGGGTTATGACCGCCGCCAATCCTAACGTAGTTGGCAAAAGGGCATACAAGCCCATCGCCTGCATGCCCCTGTTTTGCTGCATGCTGCTTATCCAATCATCTCCATGCGGTATTCCATCGTAAATCCTTGGCCAGGGTCCAATTCTTCATGGTACGGCTTATCATGGAAGCTTTCCACTTGATCCGCACGACCGGGCAGGCCATTCCACGGTTCCAAACACAGGTAGGGGGCGTGCTGATGAGGCATGGTCCATAGGGCCAAAACCGGGCTTTGGGGGAAGTGAAACCGGATTCCTGTGCCGGTTTGCCTGTGTATCAGCTCCACACTTCTGCTGTGAAGGCCGGCAAAGATCAGCGTGTCCATTTGGTCAAAAACCTCGTATGCAAGGGGCAGAATCCGGCGTTGCGGCCCCAGATCCACCTGGGCCGTTCCATCGATCAAGCCCTTCTCATTGCACAACAAGGTTTTTCCTTCCTCCGGCTCCTCAAAGCGAAGGATATAATCGGAAAACGCTTCCCCATCCTGCATGGGGCAGGTAAAGCCAGGATGACCGCCCAAGGCAAAGGGCATCCTTCGATTGCCGAGATTTTCCACTGTAATCTCCGTGGCAAAACCCGTTGGCAGCAGCCTATGGGTTACCGTAAGGCGAAAGGGGAATGGATAGACAGCCCGGCTCTCCGCCGAATCCACAAGCTCCAGGGTGCAGAAATCCCCCCCTCGCGATTTCTCCACAAAGGGCAGATCACGTACCAAGCCATGCCTGGGGGCGGGGTAGCGCTTCCCGTTGATCAGCACCTGCCCGTCATTGGAAACACCGATCAGCGGAAACAAAACCGGCGCCACCTTGCCCCACACCGCCGGGTCTCCGCTCCACAGGCGTTGCCTGCCCACCTTGTCGCAATAGGCGAGCATTTGCGCACCTTGCGGGTCAACCCTCATCCACGTGCCATCCTTTTTCACCTGGATCATTACCTGTCCTCCCGCGCCTCTTTTCCAAACGATTTCGCCGCTTTTTTCATTTCTCCTGCCCTGACAATTGCCAAAGCCGCCCAAATCAAGTAGACTATACCAGAAGGGAAAGGCAGGTGAAGGGATTGCCGTCCACCATTAGCATCATCGTTCCCGTCTACAACGGGGAAAAGACCTTAGCCCGCTGTCTGGATAGCGTGCTGGCGCAGACTTATGCGGATTGGGAGTGCATCCTCATCAACGACGGCTCCACCGACGGCTCCGCCGCGCTGCTGGAAACCTATGCCGCCAAAGATCCCCGCCTTGTCGTTCTGTCGGTTGCCAACGGCGGGGTAAGCCGGGCCAAAAACCTGGGCTTGGACAAGGCCACCGGCACGCTTCTGACCTTTGCTGACGCGGATGACTTTCTGGAAACTTCCGCACTGGAAGTCCTTCATGCCCTGATGGAAAAAACCGACGCGGATGTGGCGGTGGGCCACCTGCGTTTTGAGGACACGGCGGGTCTGTTGTTGCCCACCTCTCCGCCCCTTCCAACGGAGGGTCCAAACCCTCTACTGCTTTCCCCCACCCAGGCCGTACAGACTCTCTTTACGGGCCAGCCCTTCGCGGGGCATTTACCTGGCAAGCTGCTGAAAAGGGACAAACTGCAAGACCTCCGTTTTCGGGAGGACATCGTCATCTACGAGGACATGCTCTTTTTGCTTTCCTATATGCAGCAGGTAAAGCGGCTGGCCTATACTCCCGATGTGATGTATCACTACGTGATTCGTGACAGCGGAGCCATGAGCGCCGCCTTCACCCAGCGCAAAGCGACGTCGATAACGGCTTGCGAAGCCATGAACCGGCTAACGGAGCAATGCTTTCCCTCTTCCCTAGCAGCGGCGCGACGTTTTGGGCTCCAAAACGCCCTATGGCTTCTGGAGGACTACCTGGCAGCGCCGCCCAGCACCCAGCAGAAACCCTGGGCTCTAAGCGCCCGCAAAGAGGCCTGCGCCTTCATTCGCTCCGAGCCCATTGCCAACAATCTGCCCCTGGTTCAAAAAGCGTTCTGCATTGCCATCAAAGCGGGCTGGCCTGTGTTTAACGCTCTATACTGCGGCCCCTATCAATGGGCCAAGAGGATGGATAAGCAATGAAAATAGAGATTGCCAAAATCGATAAAAAACGATATTTGGATTTGCTGTTGCTGGCAGACGAGCAAGAAAGCATGATCGACCACTATTTAGAGCGGGGAGATTTATTTGTTCTGTTAGACCCCGACGTCAAAAGCGTCTGCGTGGTGACGGATGAAGGGAATGGGATCTTTGAGGTCAAAAACCTCGCCACCGATATGCGCTACCAGCGGCAAGGGTATGGCACTGCCATGATGCAGCACATCTTTCGCCATTATCAAGGCCGATGCGCCGCCATGCTGGTGGGCACCGGCGACAGCCCCTGGATTCTTTCGTTTTACCAACAATGCGGGTTTGCCATTTCTCATACGGTGCCAAACTTTTTTGTGGATCATTATGACCATCCCATCCTTGACAACGGCAAGCAGCTCAAGGATATGATTTACTTGCGAAAAGAAATGACGCCTTAAGGGGTTGTTCCACAGAGCAGCCGCAAAAAACTACTGTATGGGAATCTCCGCAGCCTGGGCTACCTGGCGCAGGTATTTTTGAAAGGCCTGGGCAAAGCCCCGTACCACCTGATTGCCAAACTCGCTGTTTTTGCCTGCGACCTCCTTGTTCAACGCATCTCGCAGGCTTCTTTTGACGCCATCCCCTTGCAGTCTCTTTTCCACATTCATCCAGCGGAATACCGCGGGCAGCTTGGCCTTCATCAGCACTGCGGACAGCGTACCCCAACCCAGCACCGCCACCACCGCACCGGCGGCCAGCCCAGCCAAAAAGCCCACCGGCCCGGTGGCAATCAGCGCGATGCCGCCGCCGCACAGCAGCCCCGACAAAATACTGATGACGATCCCCACCATGGTGCCAATCAAGCCAAAGCCCATCAGCTCCTTGGCACCAATGTTCACCTTGCCAGCGTCTCCGCTCTGCGCAAAGGACAGCTTCATCTCCCGCCGGGGCACCTGATACTGGTCACAGATGGGATCCACCAACGCTTGTACCTTGCCAGTCAGCCCCTTCACCCATTCTGTGATCACAGGCTCCAGCGCGTCCTCGGCAACGGGCGATTGCAGCAGCGTCTCCACCCGCGTTTGCAGCCTCTGGGTCAGCTGCTCCAGCGTATCGATCTCTCCATGCTTCCACTGGGTGACCAGAGGGATGGCCGCCCGGCTCAGCACCAGCTCCACCAAGGTATTGACCACGCCGGGGGTCAGCTCCGGCAGGGCTTCCCGGGCGATACCAGCGATCTTTTCATCGGTAATCTGCTCCGCCACGGCCTTGCGGAATGCCCGCATGTTTTCATCAATCCAGCCCGCATAGGCCAGACCTTTGGCGATGGAAAACTCCGGCTCCGGGCAGCAGACCACCACGGAATCCGCAAAGGCTTGCCGGCATTGTTCCTGAAACATCCGCATCCGGGAAGCGCCGCCGGTGAGCAACACCACTTTGGGCGGGTTTGCGGAGGTCACCTGCTTGGCATGGGCCAGCGCGCTTTGCAATGCTTCGGCAAAGCTGACGCCATTTAGCGCGGGCAAGGGGTCATTCACCAAGCTGGCCGCCTCGCCGACATTGAGCTCCAACGAAATCCTCTGCACGCCGTCATAGCATACGCGTACCTGCTTTTTGGCCGTGGCCTTTGGGTCCTTGGCCTCCTGGGTGTAGTATTGCTCCTTCACCTTCCGCGCTTCAATTTCACAATAGCTGTACCAACTTTTGCTTTCCTGAAACACTTTTTGCAGTTCGCTTTTTTGGCGATTTTTGTCCACTGCCCGGCGAAGGAGCTCCGCATCCAGCAAACCGCCCCCCAGTTGAATCTCGCCAAAGGTACCCACGCCGGTTTCCCGACCGTCCACGATATAGGCAAAATCCAAGGTGGAACTGCCAATATCAATGACCAGCGCGCTTTCCCGGAGCACATCGATGTCCAACGCCACGGTCTTGGCGTACTTGGCATACAGGAAAGCCGCGCGGGATTCCGAAATTACCTGGGGATCCGGAAAACCGGCCCGCACCAACAGGTCGTGATAGCGAACGCGGCAGGCCATGTTCCAGCCTGCGGGGCAGCCAACCACCACCCGATCGCCTCCCTGTATGGCATCCGCTTCCTTCAGCGCGTGCAGCACACCCTGCGCGAACATCACCACCCGGTCGTAAGAGGCGGTATCATAGGTAAAGCGGCTTTTGAAGCGCACAGAAAGGCCCTCCGCCAGGGCGTCTGTATACGCACGATCCCCCACCACGATTTCTCCATGCACTTTCCCCACCGCAGAGAGCAGGCTTTTGCTCCCCACAATGGGTTGAATAATCGGCTCAATACCCGATCCCTGTTCAAAAATCGCAACGGCGCTTTCGCCGTCACCCATGTCAAACCCGATATACCGCATTCGTTTTTCTGTCCTTTCCCGTGCCGCAACCCTTCCTCCTGTGGTTGGAAGCGTTGCGGCACAGGCATCGTTGCCCTGCTGTGGTTTGATCTAGGAGGCTGTCTCCGCGCTTGCGCCCGTCGCTTGCTCCGGCCCTACCGCCGCCACCCCACGGCGCAACAGCCGATGATCGTCCTTGGCCACAAGGGCAGGCACCATGGTTTTGGTGGTGCTTTTGCTGGGTAACAGCGTGAATAGGTGATGATTGTCAGCGCTATAGGGTTCCGCGGCCAGTCCCAAAACATCCAACATGCGCTGGGCCGCTACCTGGACGGCTTGCATGGCGTCATCATCGCACTCGTACAAGGCCTCCAACATATCCGCCACGCGGGCGATCATTTTGCTGTCCGGGGTGCTTTCCTGGCCGCCATGCTGCTCGTTCAGGTAGGCAAAATCGTTAATATAGCGATCAATGGCCTGGGTCTGCTGATCGATCACACGCAGCAGCTTTTCCTCATCCGGCCGCAGGGTTACCTTCACCTGATCGCTAGGCGCTTCTTGTTTGCGGCGCTTTCCGCCCACGGCCAACGCCAACGCGGACAGCACCAGCACTGCCGCCAAGGGAATCCAGACGATCCACAAGCCCATGGTATAGCTGTACAGCCCGGTGGCAATGTGAACCAAGGCTGCGATCACCAACAGTATTGTGGAAAGCGGTTTTTTCTTTTTGCTTTGATACGATTGAGGAACCCAGACCTTGGTAGCGACAGACACATCCAGCAGACTGACGGAGGTTTTAACGCAACTAAACAAGATCCCTGTTTGCTGGCGTAACAGATCATCGCCCTGCTGCGCCATGGTGTTTTGCTCCACCTGGGCCAAAGCGTGCTTCACCGCATAAGCAATGCTGCCTACATTCGCCACGTCCTGGATTTCCTGGCGCAGCTTCTGCTTTTGGGCGCACCATTGATCATACGCTCCCATGTTGGGCATGCCCCCTTGTGCCTGTTACTTCTTGGTAGCGGACTTGGCCTTGGCGCTGGTCGCGGCGGTCTTGGCCCGGCTTCCGGTGGATGCGCTGGGCTTTTTGGCCGTGCTGCTTTTGGCCTTGGCTGCTGCCTTGGCGGTATCTGCCTTGCCCTTTACGTTGGATGTAGCTTTTTTCGGGGTAGAGGCAGCCTTGGTTGTTCCGGTCTTGGACTCCGTCGAACTCTTCTTATTCTGGGTCAAATCGCCAATGATTTCCCCTACGGAGTCCAGCAGACTGTTCTCTTTGTCGGCGCCGCTAGGGTTTCCATTTCCCTCCAGGGCTTCCACCACCGTTTCCAGCAACCCGTTGCCTTGACTGCCCCCGGCAGCAGCGCCACTGGAACCAGCGCCACCGACGCCCAACGCCTCCTCGACGGTCTCCACCAAGTCGGCTTTGCCAAATAATTTTTGAATGAACGCCAAGATCCCACTCTTCTTTGCCACGATGAACATCCTCCTTGTTGTTTATCAAAGCTTGCGAAGTGCAAGCAATTCATCATATGTAAGTTCTCGCCACATGCCCCTGGGAAGATCGCCAAGCTTGATGGGGCCAAAGCGGACACGCCGCAGCAGCACCACCTGATGCCCAATCTGCTCCACCATTTTGCGCACTTGACGGTTGCGCCCCTCGTGGATGGTGATCAGCATATCCGTGTACAAAGGCTTGATGTCCAGCAGCGTTACCTTGGCCGGGGAGGTACGCTTGCCATCCACCATCACGCCTTTTTCCAACCTGCGGGCCTCCGCCTCGGTGACCTGATGGCTCACCCGCGCCAGATACACCTTGTCCACCTGACATGAGGGATGCAGCATGCGTCGCGTTAACTCTCCGTCGTTGGTAAGCAGCAGCAGGCCTTCGCTGTCATAATCCAGCCTGCCCACCGGGTACAGCCGGGCA
>JAVBSI010000022.1:0-14851 GCA_031556815.1 Eubacteriales bacterium
CTACCAGGGCCAGCGCCGGGGCGCACACCCATCGAAGGCGCTCCGCCAGCCGGGCGGCCATAAGGGCCTCCCGCTTGGGGGTTCGCCGGGCGGCCAGAGGGGCCGTGGGGGTTGACGGGACGGCCCTAGGGCCCACCTGCTGCCTGGGGATTGGCCGGGCGGCCATAGGGGCCTTGCGGGTTGGCGGGACGGCCATAGGGACCGCCTGCCGCCTGGGGATTGGCCGGGCGGCCATAGGGGCCTTGCGGGTTGGCGGGACGGCCATAAGGACCTGCCGCAGGGGCGCCCACAGGACGCGCCTGATAAGCCTGTTTCATAGCAGGAGCGGCATGCCTAGCTGTTGCTCCTGCTGGAGCCGCGCTGCTCGTTGCCTTGGGAGCCTCCGCCACTGGGGCCTCGGCAGCCGCAACCACGGGTTCCGGGCTGGCCGCCTTCACTTCGGGCGCTTCCTCTGGCGGGGTTTCCGCTTTGGCCTCTTCCTTGACAGCTGCCTTGCCCTTTTGGGGCGCAGGCTCTGGCGCCGTCTCCTCAGGCACCACGGGCTCCTCGACTTCCTCGGCATCCGGCATGGTAAAGGCTTTGGTATGCTGCTTCACCAAGCGCTGCTCCTCCGCCTGCTTCTCCTCTGTGCGGCGCTGTTCTTCCTCGCGGACAAACTGATTCTCGATCCTGCGGACCATCTGCATCAGTTCATCCGCGTTTTTACGCACGCCTTGCACGTTATGAAGCACTTCCTCGGCTCCGCTGAGAAGCCCCTTGGTGGCATCCTTGAGTTTCACTTTGGTCATCGTACCCCTTGCACCCCCGCATTTTATACGCTGTACTTTTCTTGGCTCATCTGTTGGCCATAGGCTATCTTATCCGTTGATTGGAATAGGGTTCCCTCAGCCCCCGGTCAGCGGCTCCTCTGCCTCCAGCAGACTAAAAAACTTCCGGGCCATGCTGCCTGGTTTGATGGCCGCCACCCTGCGACCATCCTTGCCCACCGCACGAGCGATGGCCCCTGCTGGCAACCCGTATAGCGGCACTTGATGGGCACTGCATGCATCCATCATCCGCTTGCGCGTGTTTTCGGAGGAATCCTCATCCAGCAGCGCCAGGGCCGCCTCCTGTCTACGCACCGCATTCACACAGGCTTCCTGGCCCATCAGCAGTTGCCCGGCCCGGGTACAAAGTCCTAGGAACCCCGCCGTCTGTCGAGCCGTTTCTTCAGTCATGGGCTTCCTCCTTGGCTTGCAGAAGCCTTTGCATCGTAGCGGTTAACTGCTGACTAACCGCATCGTCAAGCTTGATCTCCAGCGCCCGGTCCACTTGCTTTTGCTTCAGCGCCCGGCGCAGGCATTCCGCTTGATAACACACATACGCACCCCGTCCGGCCTTTTTGCCGCTTTCGTCCAAACAGACCTCGCCTTCCGGTGAGCGAACCACGCGGATCAGTTCCTTCTTAGGCTTCATCTCGCGGCAGCCCACGCACATACGCATGGGGATTTTGCGTGGTTTCACCCTTCCAGCTCCTTCCCGGTTTACAGGGTATCGTCATCCTCCCCTGGCAGATCCAACGCATCGTCCGTGATGTCCAGCGTTTCAATGCTCTCATACCCACCTTGGGGCAGCCCTTCCTCATAATACTCGGGGTAATCCAGGCCATTTTCCGGCGTCATGCCCTCCATATCAAACATCTGGGCGGCCTGGGACTGACTCTTGATATCGATGCGCCAACCGGTCAATTTGGCCGCCAAGCGGGCGTTTTGCCCTTCCTTCCCAATGGCCAGGCTAAGTTGGTTGTCCGGCACCACCACGCGGCAGGCCTTTTCGTTTTCTGCTACAAAGACGCTGAGCACATGGGCGGGGTTCAGTGCGTTGGCAATAAACTCGGCGGGGTCGGGCGACCACTTGATGATGTCGATTTTCTCGTTTTTCAGCTCCGACACCACTTTTTCCACCCGGTTGCCGCGGGGGCCTACGCAAGCGCCTACCGGATCAATCACGGGGTCCGTGGAATACACGGCCATCTTGGTGCGGCTGCCCGCCTCCCGGGCGATGGACTTGATCTGCACGATGCCCGCGGCGATCTCCGGCACTTCCATCTCAAAGAGGCGCTTCACCAGACCCACATGCACCCGGCTAACCCGCACCTGGGGCCCGCGAAGCATCTCACGGCCACTGCGGTTCACTTCCAGCACATAGACCTTGATGTGATCGTCCATGTGATATTCTTCGCCGGGCATCCATTCATTCTGCTCCATCATGCCCTCGGTGCGGCCCAACTCCACATAAACGGCCTTGGGCTCTACCCGCTGCACGATGGCGGTGAGGATCTCATTCTCCTTCTCGGAGTATTCATCATAGATCTTGCCCTGCTCCGCCTCACGGATGCGCTGGATGATCACCTGCTTGGCGGTCTGAGCGGCGGTGCGCAAGAAACCGCTGGGCGTGACGTCGATCTCGGCAATGTCGCCCATGCGATAGTCCGGACGGATCTTCAGCGCCTCCTCCAGCGTGATCTGGTTGGCTGGATCTTCCACCTCATCGGTGATGGTCTTGCGGGCAAAAACATGGGCCACGCCCGTGTTGCGGTTCAGTGACACGGATAGGTTGGTGGGGGCCATGCTGTCCCTGGAAACGTTCTTTTTATACGCAGCCTTGAGCGCCTCCTCAATGGTGCTAAAGAGCATGTCCTCGCTAATATCCTTTTCGTGCGCCAGGGCGCGCACAGCCTCTATGATTTCCATCTGTTGGCTCCCTGTTTGGTTCTTCTTTGTCGCCTTCATCCTCAAATGCCCCGCCTTTTTACTATTCTTGCTGCGCCCGCTGTCACGCATCCCCGTCCAGGAGTCCCTCCAGCGACACCACAGGGCGCACCACTGCCACCGCTTTGCGGGGAAATATCATGTCCTGGCCGCCTTCCAGCAGAATGGTCACGCTTTCTTCGTCCATGGCCGCCAGCGCTCCTTGATGAACCTTGCCGCCGCCCATCGGTGCGAACAGCCGGACTTCCACCTGACTGCCCTGATGCTTTTGCACGTCTCGCAGGGTCTTGATCGGCCGGTCGATCCCAGGGCTAGACACTTCCAAAAAGTCATACTCCACATTTTCTAACAACGGCTGGACTCGTTTATGGTACCGCTCGCAATCGTCCAGGGTGAGGCCGCCCTCTTTGTCCAGGTAAATGCATAAACATCTACCCCGGTTTTCCTTCTGTAACACAACCTCTATGAGCTCCAGGCCCAGTTCCGTTGCCAGCGGCTGCACGATGCCTTCCACAGACTGCTGAGATGTGGCTGAACCCCTCGTGGAGCCTTGTTTGTTTGCCATTCCTTCTCCTTTTAACGCGCCGCACATTGACGGCAATTCCATCACAATCAAAAAGAGTGGCAAAGTATTGCTCCACAATTTCCACTCCGCAAATCCCCGCTTTCGGCAAAGGATGCTCTCCGGCTAGCCGGAGAAACGCGCCCGTTTTGTTGGGCGTTACGGCTGGGAAACGGAAGCAATATCCACTCTTTCGACAAACCCTTCTTTCTTCCCAAAGCGGCTGCGAGCGCAACACAATACGGTAATCACGTAAGACAACTAGGAGTATACCACATCAATTTAGTGAACACAAGGGTTTTCCTGGGATTCCTAAAACAAATGTAATAGAACAATGCTTTGCCCGCTGCCCTTGCGCTGGCAGTCAGCTTATGATATGCTGCAAACAGCTATCATATCTGCATTCTTATCCTAAGGAGCCTTGCCATGCCCACCTGCTCCCTTTGCCCCAGAAAGTGCCATGCCTCACGCACCGCTACCCAAGGTGACGGCCATTGCGGCATGGGCTGGCTTGCGGTGGTGGCGCGGGCAGCTGCGCATATGTGGGAGGAGCCCTGCATCAGCGGCCATAAGGGCAGTGGCGCTGTGTTTTTCAGTGGCTGTGCCCTGGGCTGCGCATTCTGCCAAAACGCGCCCATCTCCCATGAGCGGCAGGGCCGGCCCATGAGCGTGGCAGACCTGGCAAAGCTTTTCCGTCGGGTGGAGGCCTTGGGCGTCCACAACCTGAACCTGGTAAACCCCACGCATTTTGCCCCGGTCATCTTCGAAGCCCTTGCGCTAGCCAAGCCCGGCATCCCCGTGGTGTGGAACAGCAGTGGTTATGAAACCACAGAAATGATCGCTTCCTGCGATGGGCTGGTGGACGTTTTCTTGCCGGATTTCAAATATGCCACAGCTGAGACTGGCGCGGAGCTGGCCAACGCCCCGGACTATTTTGAAACAGCCCTTGCGGCGATCGCCGCCATGTGCCAGCAGACGGGCCCACCCGTGTATCAAGACGGCCTTCTGGCGCGGGGTACGTTGGTGCGGCATCTGGTATTGCCCCTACGGATTCGGGAAAGCCTGGCCATTTTGGATGTTGTGGCCCAGCGTTTGCCCGCCGAAACGCCAGTCAGCCTGATGCGCCAGTACACGCCCATGAATGGGCTGTCCATCCACGGCCTGGATCGCCGCCTGACCTCCCGGGAGTATGCCCGTGCCCGGGAGCATATGCAGTTTCTTGGCATTCCCGGTTATTTCCAGCAAAAAGACGCCGCTGACAGGGCCTTTATCCCTGCCTTTATGGACGGGGAAAGTATGCGCTTATTTCCCCACGCAGAAACGTGAAAAGATTTCATCCAGCAGCTTTTCATCCACGCTTTCGCCCGTGATGCGCCCCAGCAGGTAGAGAGCCTCATGCATATCCACGGCAGCCAGGTCTGTGGGCTGGCCGCTCCTGAGTGTCTGCTGGGCGCTTTCCAATCGAAGGAGCGCCTCCCTGGCCACGGCCATGTGCCGCTCGTGGGTCAGCAGCATCTGTTGGGGAACCTGCAAAAAACTCCGCAAATAGTCCCGCACGCCCTCCAGCCCAGCTCCGGTTCTCGCGGAGATAGGCATGATAGGCCGAAACGCGGTGATCGCTTCCAGATCCTTCACTTCCACCCTGCTTGCCACGTCCTCCTTGTTGAGCAGCACCGCGCAAGGGCAGGGCATGGCCTGAGACAACAGGCGCTTTTCTTCGTCCCCCACCGGTTGAGAAGCATCCACCAACCATAGGGCCACATCCGCCTGGCTCATCGCCTGTTTGGCTCTCTGAACGCCGATTTGCTCCACCACATCCTGGCTCTCCCGCAGACCTGCCATATCCGTCACGTGCACACAAAGGCCGTCCAGGATCAACGTACCCTGGAGCAGGTCCCGGGTGGTCCCGGGAACCTCGGTCACAATGGCCCGCTCCTCCCCCAGCAACGCGTTAAACAGCGTGCTTTTGCCCGCATTGGGACGCCCGCACAAAGCCACCCGCAAACCCTCCCGCAGAATGCGCGCACTACGCTGGTCAATGGCGCTCTCCAGCTTCTGCCTCAGCCCATCCAACCCATCCAGCAGACCCGCCATTGCCTCCTCTTCGCTGATTTCCTCCGGATAATCGATATGCGCCTCCAGTCCGCTCAGCAAGCCCAGCAGCTCTTGCTGCGCCTGGGATATAAACCGGCTCTGCCCACCCATCAACTGCGTCTCTTCCGCTTTCAACGCCGCCGCAGACTGGGCGGAGATCACCCCCATGACTGCCTCGGCCTGAGCCAAATCGATGCGGCCATTGAGGAATGCCCGCCGGGTAAACTCCCCCGCCTGGGCAGGCCGTGCGCCTAACCTCACCAGCAGCTTCACCGCCAGGGCCGCCGCCACATGCCCGCCATGGGTATGGATCTCGCACACATCCTCGCGGGTATAGCTCTTGGGCCCCAGCATCACCACGCCCATCACCTGGTCCAGCGCCTGCGCGCCGTCCACCAGTCTGCCTGCCATCAGCCGATGGCTTTCGTAGGGCGGGTGATAGGCTCTGGTGGTGAATACCTGCTCAAACAGCCGCACCGCACCCGGTCCGCTGACGCGCACCATGGCCACCCCGCCCTGGCCCAAGGCTGTGGCAATGCCCACGATGGTATCCGTGCTGTCCACAGGCCCACTCCCTTTCTTGCGCTTTTGCGCACTTATGATATCATGATAGCTGAGGTTTTTCAATTTTCCTTTGCATGAAGGAGGGCTTGCATGCCTGACATCCAGCTATGGACCGGTCGCGCCCATCGCCTGTTGGCACCGCTGGTCGATGCCATTGGCGCACTGCATCGCCAGGAGAAACCTTGCCTGTGGTTGGTGCCGGAGCAGTTTACCCTCCAGGCGGAGCGGGAACTGCTCAGCCGCTTGAATTTGCAGGGCTATTTTGGCATAGATGTGCTCTCCCCTTCCCGTCTCAGCGAGCGGGTGTTGGCCGCCGCCGGCAGCGGCGGCCGTGCGCCTTTAAGTGCCGCCGGGCTGCAAATGGCGCTGAGTCAAGCCCTGGAGCGCTGCGAGCAGCACCTTGCCTATTATCAATCCTCCGCGCATCGCAGGGGCTTTGTGCAAAAGCTGGGCTCCCTCATTGCCGACATGAAGCAGGGCGGTTTGACCCCCGAAGCCCTGGCGACCTACGCCAATGACGCAGCACAAAGCGGAGAAAAACTGCGGGACATCGCCATCCTGTATGAAACTTACCAGCAAGTGTTGGGTGAACGGTTTAGCGACGGGGATGATCGCTTGCGCCACGTGGCCGCCCGCCTCCCCGCCAGCGGGCTGCTGGAGGGGCAACATGTTTTTGTTTATGGCTTTGATACGCTGCCCCAGCCGCTGATACACCTGCTTGCGGCGGTCGCTCCCCTATGCCAGAGCCTGACGGTGGCCTTGGTCTGCGATAGCGAGGCCGCCTCGGATGGTGAATTGTATTTGCCCATCCGCCGCAGCATCGGCAGGTTTATGGACTTGCTGAAGCAGCAGGGCCTGGAGCCTGTTCTTGCGCCGTTGTCTCCAACTGAACTTCCCGCCGCGCCTGCCATCCGCCACCTGGACCAGCAGCTCTTTGCCTATCCCCAGTCCTTGTTCCAGGGAGAGCAGCAAAACGTGTTCCTATCCCAGCACCAAAGCCCCTTTGAAGAAGCCTCCATTGCCGCCAGGCACATCCAGCGCCTGGCCGCCTCCGGCATGGATCTGGAGCGGATCGCGTTGCTGTATCCAGATCAAGCCGGTTATGCCTTTGCCGTGAACGCCGCCTTGCGGGATGGAGACATCCCCTTCTATACCGATCAAAAGCTGCCCGCCACTGCCCACGGCCTGGTGCGGTTTTTGCTATGCAGCTTGCGGGCTATGGCTAACGGGTATCACCGGGAAGACATGCTGGGCCTGATGAAAAGCGGGTATTCGGCGGTTTCCTTTGAAGAAGCCTGCATGCTGCAAAACTATGCCATCGCTTATGGCATTGACCGCAACCGGTGGGCGGCACCCTTCACCAAAGGCGATCCGGCCTACCGGGATGCCTGTGAAGCGCTGCGGCAGCGCTTGATGGCCCCTTTGCAAAAGGCGCGGGAAGCCCTTGTCGCCGCCCGGGACACCCATGCTTCTTTGGAGGCAGTCTTTGGACTGCTGACAGACACCCGTGCCTATGACACCTTGAAGGCTGACGAAGAAGCCCTGCAGCAAAATGGCTTGCAGGTGCGGGCCAACCAAAACAGCCAAGTCTGGGAGACTGTGCTTGCCATTTTGGATCAACTTTACGCCCTGCAAAACGGTGCGCGGGTACCTCTCAAGCACATTGCGGGCCGCTTGGAATGCGGTTTTGCCGCCATTACCCTTGCCTCACTTCCCCCTGCTTCCCACATGCTGCACGTGGGTACGCTGGGACATTTTCTTTCTGGCGAGATGGAGGCCGTGTTCCTCCTGGGCCTCAACGACGGTGCGCTGGCCCGCGCCACGGCGAGCCTTTTAAGCCAAGAAGAGCGAGCCAAGGCCGAAGGGGGCACCGGCGCCTACTTGGGCATGACCGATGAAAGCCGAGCCCTCTTTGCGCGGCTGGACCTCAAGCGCGCCATGACGTTGCCGTCCCAGCTCCTCTTCCTCAGCCATGCCAAGACCACTGCCGATGGCACGGCCCTGCGTCCCTTATCCCTGTTGGCCTCCTTGCATAAGCGCATCTTGGGGAATCTGCCGCAAAGTCCTCAGCCCTTTGGGGATCTGCCGCTGACCCCCACCCAGGCCCTGGCAGAGCTTGCCCCGCGCCTTCGGGCTTTCGCGGATGGTGTGAGTGAAGGTGGAGCCCTTCCTGCCCGCTGGCAGGCCCAGCTGCGGCGGTTGCTGGAGGACCCCTCCACCGCCGAGGACGCCATGCGTTTGCTTCGAGCCGCAGGCCACACCCCTGCCTCTGCTTCGTTGCCTCCACAGGAGGCCCGCGCACTCTTTGGGGATCAGGTGCTTTCCGTCAGCCGTCTGGAGGAGTTTGCCGCCTGTCCTTTCAAGCACTTTGTAGACTATGGACTGCGGCCTCAGGTGGTGAAGGAGTGGAAGGTGGAACGCATCGACACCGGCAATTTCTACCATGCGGGGCTGGACAGCTTTGCCAAGCTGGCCAAACACTATGCCGCCTATCCCCACATCTCGGATGATGAAGCGGCAGCCTTGGCGGATGCTGCCGTCGCGCCTATGCTGGATCAGCTCATGCAGGGCCCGATGGGTGATGGAGCTATGAGTCAGGCCATCTTCCAGCACGCCCGCCAAACGCTGCGCCGCGCGGCAATCACCATTACCCGGCACCTGGCGGCGGGCCGGTTTACCCTGGACCAAACGGAAGCGAGCTTTGGCTATCCCGGCGGCATGCCTCCCCTGGTGCTCACGCTTTCCAGCGGCCGCCAAGTGATGCTGAAGGGCAAAATTGACCGCATTGATCGCTACGATGCCCCCGGCGCCACCTACTTGCGGGTCATCGACTATAAGAGCCGCCAGCAGGATATCGATGAAGCCCGCACCTGGTGGGGCCTGCAGCTACAGCTATTGCTCTACCTGGACGTATGTGTCGCTGCCACGCCCAACGCCAAGCCAGCGGGCGCGTTCTATTTCTATGTTGCCGATCCTTTGGTGGAAAGCGATAGCGATATACAGGCTCTGGTGGAAGACCAACTGCGGGAGCTCCTCCATCTGCGGGGCATTGCCCTGGCGGACGTGGAGATCCTGGAGGCCATGGATGAAAACGACCTTGCTGTCGCCTTGCCCAAGATGCTGGACAGCAAGGGTCAGGTCAAAGCCAGCGCAAAAGCCCTATCGCCAGAGCAACTCCAGGCCCTGTTGTCACATGCCAAGGCCACCGCCGCCGTCTTGGCGGAGGGTATCATGAGCGGCCACACCGACGTGGCACCCGCGCAAACCGGCGGCACTACCCCTTGTGATTACTGCCAGTACCATGCCATCTGCGGCATGGACCCTGCCGCTCCCGAAACTTCCTTCCGTTCTGTGCCCAGTCTGGATATGGCCACGTTGAAACAACGCTTGTCCGAGGAGAGCGGAACATCGTCCCCCATCGATGAAGTCGTCCAGAATCAAAGCCCGTTGGAGGAGTGATTTTTCTTTGTCTTTTCTGGGAAATGTTACACCAACCCCTTTTCATACGGTTGCCATTGGTCATCGCTTCATGCTATAATGTCTGTGTGAAGGTGGCGCGCGCGTGATGCTTGGCCGTCCAATCCTTGGTAGATGGTGCGTACCCGCGCCACAGGCATCCTCGTTCAAAAAACAATACTGTGGAAGGGGGCGTTACCATTGATTCAGGTAATTGCCGGTAAAAAGGGTTCGGGCAAAACCAAGCGGATTATTGACATGGCCAACCAGGCATCCCAGGACAGTAGCCACGATATTGTTTTCATCGATGATGACAACCGGTATATGTTCGACCTTCGTCACGAAGTGCGTTTTATCAACGCAGGGGAATATCAACTGGAAAACGGCCAAATGTTTATGGGTTTTTTGTACGGTGCGGTCGCCCAAAATTTCGATGTTGGGCTCATTTTTATCGACGCGTTCAAAAAGCTGGTCAAGGCGGACCTGTCCAGCACCGCATGGTGGTTCCAGCGGTTGGTAGGCTTAAGCGAAAAGCATAGCGTGGATTTCGTCCTCTCCATCAGCGAGGATCCCGCCGAGCTCCCCGACTTTATCAAACAATACGTCATTTGAGGCTACCCTTTACATCCGGGCTCAAAACGTGTATCATAAAGCTGCCAAAGGTTGGCAGCTTTTTCATTTTCATCCAACTACGAGAACTTCTTGGCGTCCACAATAAACGACTGGGAGTGAGCGCATGTCTTTCTTTTCCACCAGAGGCGGCGCGTGTGTAACCGCATCCCAATCAGTGCTCTGGGGGCTGGCGCAGGACGGCGGGCTCTATGTGCCTTCCATGTTCCCACAGATTTCCAGCGACCGTCTTAACGCCTTTTTAAGGGATAGCTATCAGCAACGGGCGGCACGGATCCTACGCTCCTTTTTGGAGGACTACTCCATCGCCGAGATCGAAAGCGCGGTCAATAGCGCATATTCCTCCGCTTCCTTCGATGACCCAGCCATCGCGCCGATACGGCCGCTGGATGAAAAGACCTATGTGCTGGAATTGTTCCATGGCCCAACATTGGCCTTCAAAGACATCGCTTTAAAACTGTTGCCTTTGCTAATCTCTCTGGCAGCGAAAAAAAACGATGAAAAGCGGGAAGTTAGCATTTTGGTGGCCACCAGCGGCGATACCGGCAAAGCCGCCTTGGAGGGCTTCAAAGATGTGCCCGGCACCAGTTGCACGGTGTTCTACCCTTATGGTGGGGTCAGCCCTATCCAGCAGCTTCAAATGACCACCACGGGCGGCCTCAACACCCATGTCATAGGGGTGCTGGGCAATTTTGACGATACCCAAAGCGGTGTTAAAAAGCTGTTTACCAGCCAGTCCTTTCATGAGCGCATGGACGCCCTGGGCAAGCTGCCCTCCTCCGCCAATTCCATTAACTTCGGCCGTCTGGTTCCCCAGATCGTGTACTACTTTACCGCCTATACGGATTTGGTGCAATCCGGCGCCTTGCGCATGGGTAATCCGCTGAATTTTGTGGTGCCCACCGGCAATTTTGGCGATATCTTGGCCGGTTATTATGCCAAGCGCATGGGTTTGCCCGTGGGCCGGCTGATCTGCGCCAGCAACCGAAACAACGTGCTCACGGATTTCTTTACCGACGGCATTTATTACACCCATCGAGCTTTTTTCCAGACCATGTCCCCCAGCATGGACATCTTGATCTCCTCCAATCTGGAGCGGTTGTTGTACGAAAGCGCCGATCGGGATCCTGAACTGGTGAGAACCTGGATGGAGCAGTTAGGGGAATGCGGCAGCTTCTCCGTGGGGGCGCAGCGGCAAAGAGAACTGCAGGACACCTTCTGGGCTGGTTTCGCCGATGATGCCATGACCGGCCAAGAGATCCGCAGGGTATATGACCGCAAGCGCTATCTGCTGGACCCTCACTCGGCCGTGGCCAGCCACGTGTTGGAGAACTACCGGGCTGCCACCAACGATCACAGTCCCTCTGTACTGGTGTCCACAGCCAGCCCTTACAAATTTTCTGAATATGTGCTGGCCTCCCTGTGGGGGCAAAAGTACGTGGGCAGCCTGGATGCCTTTGATTGCGCATTCAAGCTACAGGATCTATCCAAGGTGCCGATCCCAGGCCCCATCGTAGAACTGCAAGGCCAGCCCGTCCGCCACCAGACCGTATGCGGCAAAGAGGACATGGAAGCCGCCTTGCTTACGGAGTTGGATGGCGGCATCAAAGATCAATAATGTGGTTTCAACGTGCCAAACCTATGGGTATGAATAATGCGAAGGTGATTCCATCATCATAGAAAAAACAGAGCAAGGCAAGGAGGAAATCAACCATGAAATGGATTTGCAAGGTATGTGGTTATGTGCATGAAGGGCCCGAAGCCCCTGAGTTTTGCCCCCAGTGCAAAGCGCCCAAGGACAAATTTGAGAAGATGACGGGTGACAAGACCTATGCGGACGAGCACAGGGTGGGTATTGCTAAGGATGCGGATCCCCGCATTATTGAGGGCCTGCGCATGAACTTCACTGGGGAGTGCACCGAAGTGGGCATGTATCTGGCCATGAGCCGCCAGGCGGATCGGGAAGGGTATCCCGAGGTGGCAGAGGCCTTTAAGCGCTATGCGCTGGAGGAGGCCGACCATGCTTCCCGTTTTGCAGAGCTGCTGGGTGAAGTGGTGACGGCCAGCACCAAGAAGAACCTGGAACTACGTGCCGAAGCGGAATGGGGCGCCACCAGCGGTAAAAAAGAGCTGGCCACCCTGGCCAAGGAACTGAACCTGGATGCGGTGCACGATACCGTCCACGAAATGTGCAAAGACGAGGCCCGCCACGGCAGGGGTTTTGACGGGCTGCTAAAGCGGTATTTCGGGTAAGGTCAGGAACGCCTTTCTTTTCATCAAACATAAAAAGTGGCTTTCGCCGCTTTCTCAGACCATTGCCAAACGCTGTTGGGCAATGGTCTGTTTTTTATCAAAAAAGATCATGAGTTCACCGGCGGATTTTCAGCTGAAAACCTTCTTAATTTCACCTTGTGAAGTGTAGCGGCGCGAAATTTTTCGCATCCCCTGCGCGCTTTTCAACGTAGCCATTTCTTGCATATTCATGCGCGAAGTGTTTCGCCTGAGAACACGCAATAGGGCGCAGCCTTACTGGCTGCGCCCGTCTTTAGTATGAAAGATCAGCTCTCTTAATGCCGTTCCAACCTTTGAACAGCGCTATCACGGATGGCTTTACTCAATTCAATACCCAGGGCGTCGTACCCCTCCATATCGGCGGCCAACAGCGTTGTGCCGCTGCCACAAAACATATCCAGGATGCGCCCCTTGGGCACACAAATGCGCACGATCTGCCGCATGAGTTCCAGAGGCTTTTGCGTCTGGTGGATACGCTGTGCGCCTTGCACATTTGGGATGGTATAAACCCCCGGCAAGCAAGGCACAGGCCTGTCGATGGGCAAGGCCCCATTGGAGCCCCAAACAATATACTCGGCTTGCTGCTTAAATCTGCCCCGCTGAGGTCGGCACCCGCCGCCCTTATCCCATACGGCCACCCCCCGCCATGTCCAGCCGGACCATTGCAGCACATCGGTAAGGATAGGGTATTGCCGCCAATCCACAAACAACACCAAAACTCCGCCTAGTCGTGTGTGCTCCCTTGCCAGCCGCAGTACCCGCATCATCATATTGCCCCAGCTCCGCTTGTCCATGGTATCGCCTTCAAAATCGGGAAAAGGGCAGTTCTTTTTGGTGGTGGTGTATTTTTCGGCTGTGCTTTTGGCCAGTCCGTTCATCGTGGCAGCTCCAGAGGAATAGGGCGGATCACTGATCACCGCGTCGAACAGTTCCGTTTCAGGCATATCCTCCATAACCTCCAAGGCATTCCCTTGAATGATCTTAATCATATCGTTCCTTTCCATGTCAATACAGCCGATCATGTGTTCCTCTTGACACGAGGAAAAATAACGATAGACTGTATTTGTCGGTATTGCATTGAGCCTTGGAAACAAAGCAGGTGTGGAGCATCTTCCTTTGTTACAGGCTCTTTTTTTGTTGGTAACGATAGCGGAGCATGGGCCAAGGCTTATACTCCGCATGGCTCGTCATGTTTTACGCCTTCGCCGTTTCCAGCTGTCAGCCAGGGCTTTGCTCCTCCGCGTTATCGTCCCCGATCACCAGCACGCCCTCGTCAATACTCCGCACCAGCTTCACCGTTTCCACCTTTTCAATAAGTTGTGTATAAACGCTCATAGCCGAGAGTGCCACCAGCATTGCGTTAAACGCGCATAACAGCCCAGAATTCCAACTCAGGCCGCCCTTGCTTGGGATGAACGACTGTGCCAGCAGCAGTACGGCCAGGCTGACAACGTATACGATGTACTGTGTGGGGATGCGCCACCATTTGTCCAACGGGAGCTTGAGTAATTGCACCACAAACACGGTTAGCGCCACAGCGCCGGAGAAGGTCCCCAACGCCTCCCAGGTAAAGAATGTCTCAACTTCCATGGCGAGAGCCTCGGCCAACGCCACCATGGGCAATGCCAACAGCAGCGCGGCAGCTAGAACCAGCAGGAAAACCTTTTTCATATTGACCCCTCCATTTGTTTATTTGGTAAGCGGTTGTCCGCGTTTACCCTTCCCTCCAGTGCAGATATCCGTTCGCTCTGCTCCGCCGCCAGCCTTTCCAGCTCCGCCACCCGCTGATCCAGCGCAGCCAAGTCATCAAAGCCGCCGCCATCCGCAGCGCTTGTGACCTGCGCCTGTGGGGCCACGCGCCCGCCATCCGCCGCGCACTCCTGCACATAAAACCGGCTCACATAGCGTCCCTTGCCTTTATACATCACCTTGTAATAGTCGCCGCTCATACTCACAACGGGCAGCACCGTGCCGTCCGGCGCGGTATACTTCCAAATGGCGCTATCTTTGGGCGCTTCCCGCGCATGCACGCCTGCGCCGTCCGGGGTCAACACCTTCACATACTGCATGTTCCTTGCGCCTCCTTTCTCACTCGTTCCAGTTGACGAAGTGACGTCACCCCCGCTATCTGCCGAAACGTCCATCCCAGAATCAATTTCCTTGGCCCGCCTGGCATGTGTCCAGGCATTTTTCAGGGTGGAGGGCGCTACCCGGCCCCGGCTGGCGGACGAGTGTGCCACCTCCACGCCGTTCACACCGCAATAAATGCCCACATGACTGGCGTTGCCCAGGCCGTCCGCCCTGTATTTGTCCGGCTCCCCACCGTCAAAAGCATGAATAAAAAGCAAATCGCCTGGGAGCAACGTCCCAAGCGGCTTTCCGTTTTTGATCTCGCACACCGGCACTGTGTGCCGGAACCTGTCATTGCTACCCGCGTAGTCCATATGCCCGCCGCAGTCCATCACGCAGTGTTCCACGAAGCTCTGGCAATCCTGCTGGGTGT
>JAVBSI010000050.1:0-3518 GCA_031556815.1 Eubacteriales bacterium
TGTTTGTATCGATCTCCAGGTCCACGCCATGTGCGCCAAAAGTCCAATCCAGAGCCGGCCTGCCTTGACCGGTTTCTTGATCCAGGAAAGTTAAGCCCTGTGCAATGGACTTTCCACGCCCAATCAAAGGCCCGCCGATACTGTTGCCATTGGGGTGTGTGTACCCCATCACGACCTGCTGCAACGGAATGGTGACATGTGGATTTTGTTTAACGTACAGAACTTCGTCCCCAAGCGCGATTTCATGTTTCGCCGCATGGAGCGCCACCGCGCCAATCTCCATCAACTGCTCCATAAGGTCGTCACAGGCCTCAATCACAGCATTTCCGGCCAGCACCGTCATCCTGGAGGCGACGGTCTGCCAATCATAGGGTGCGGTATCCGTACAGGTATCATATACCATTGTAACTTTTTCGATGGGTAATTTCAAGCGTTCTGCAACAATTTGTTGCATCACAGTGTACGTTCCTTGTCCCATATCGATTCCGCCGATATCCACCCGCACCGTTCCATCCTCGTTCATGAACAGCACGGCGGAGGTTGCGGAGTTGGTGGGCATGGCAGGGGCCTTGTGCAGCGTGGCAACAGCCTTGCCGCGGAATACGCCGGGGCGGTCGGTGGCGCGTTCGTACTTTTCGCTATATCCGATGCTCTCCGCCACCCGTTTCAGGCACTTATCCACACGCCCGGTGTTTTCTGTGACGATTTCACCGGTGATGGTCTTGCTGCCGGGCATCAACACGTTTTTCAGCCGGAACTCCAACGGGTCGATGTTCAGTCGGCGCGCCAGAAGCTCCCGCTGGCGCTCGATGGCCCAAAACACCTCCGGATGCCCAAATCCGCGATAAGCGGTGCCAAACACATGATCCGTATAGATGGTATAGCTGTCCACCCAGCTGTTTTCAATCTCATAGGGGCCTGCGCCCGCATAGCCGCCCGCGCGGCCGATGTTGACGCCGTAATCCGCATACGCGCCGGCATCCCAGTAATAGGAGGCTTTTTCCGCGATGATCTTGCCGTCCTTCATCACCCCAGTCTTGATCTTGGTGGTCAGGCCCTGCCTACAGGGCAAGGTCATGCACTCATCCTCCCGGGTGGAGATCAGCTTGACCGGAACGCCTTTGACGGCTCGGCTCAGCAGCGCTGCCACCGGCTCCTGATGGATGCCGGACTTGCCACCAAACCCACCGCCGATGGTCTGTACCGTTACGGTGACATTGGACTCCGGCATTTTGAAAGCATAGCAAAACAGGCTGCGCACCGCGAAGGGGCTCTGCGCGCTGGTCCAGATCTTTACCTTATCCCCCGCGCCCCATTGCACGATGCAGGCATGCGTTTCCAAGGGAATGTGAAACACCTGGGGCATCTTGTATACGTTTTCCACTACCAGATCGGCTTTTTCAAAGGCTTTGTCTACATCGCCCTTGCGGACCTTGAACAGGTTGGCGATGTTGGTGCCCGGCTCAGGGAAGAACACGTTCTTGACCCAGGTATAGTCCTCGATATGCTCATGCACCAACGGAGAGCCCTTTTCCAAGGCAGCCACGGGATCGGCTACATAGGGCAATGGCTCGTACTCCACTTCGATCAGGGCGAGAGCTTCCCGGGCAATGTCGATGCTGGTCGCCGCCACGGCAGCTACCGCTTCGCCATAATACCGCACCACGCCGTCCGCCAGCACAGGCCGGTCCACCATGTACAAACCGATTTTGTAAGGCGCTTCCTTGGCCGTAATCACCGCCTTGACTCCAGGCAGCGCCCGCGCCTTTTCCACGTCCAGCTTCACGATCTTCGCGTGGGCTTGGGTGGAGGTCTTAACGGCAGCGTGCAGCATCCCGGTCATGGTGATATCGTCCACATAGACTGCCTGCCCGGTCACCTTTTCTACCGCGTCATGCCGCGCAATCCCTTTTCCAACATAATTTTCAGCCATGACTTCCACCTCCCGTCACCGCTTCCACCGCTTCGATGATCGTCGTGTACCCGGTGCAGCGGCACAGATTGCCCGCCATCGCCTCGATGATCTCATCCCGGCTGGGGTTGGGGTTGCGCATAAGCAGCGCCCGCGCAGCCATAATCATACCGGGGGTGCAAAAACCGCATTGGAACCCATTATACTGGATGAATGCTTCTTGCAAATCCGATAGTTTGCCATCCTTGGCTTCGCTTTCCACGGTAAGCACGCTGCACCCGTCCGCTTCCACAGCCAGCATTAGGCAGGAATTGACCGCATACCCATCCACAATAACGGTGCATGCGCCGCATTCCCCCACTCCACAGCCTTCTTTGGCGCCGGTCAGCCCAAGATCCTCACGCAGAAAGCGCAACAGGTTTTTGTCTGTCACCACCTCCGCACAGACCCTTTCGCCATTGACCGTCAACTCGATCGTCTTTTTCATGCGCCCGCCTCCTTTTTGAGCGCGGAAAGCGCTTGCGTCATAAAATAACCCACCATATGGAGCCGATGCTCAGCCGTGGCACGTTGATCGTCAATGGGCTTGATCTTAGACAGTACGTGCTTCTTGGCTCCTTCTTCCGTCAGGTTTTGGAACGCGCCCAAATCATCGATCAGCACCGGGGTGGGCGCTGCCGCCGTGACGGCTGCCAGGACTTTGCCGTCCGCCTTCACATACACCGCCAGACCCACCTGTGCCAGGTCATGCCCGCGCACCCGCTGGCTTTTGTAAAACACGCCCTTGCCCTTGGGCTTGGGGAAGATCACCCGCGTGGCCATCTCGTCCGGTCGCAGCGCGTTTTTCTTCACCCCCAGGAAGAACTCCCGCAGTGGGATCCGGCGAGTGCCTTTGGCGGACACCGCCTCGATCTCGCCTTCCATCACCAGGGCTACGCCCAGCATATCGCCGCCCGGGGACGCATTGCATAGGTTGCCTACCAACGTGGCGCGGTTGCGCAACGGCTCCGTGGCCAGCTTCATGGCTGCCTGTTTCAGCAGCGCAAAGGCCGCCTCCTTGTGCTCCGTCACCTCGCGCAGCGGCACAGCAGCCCCGATGCTGATCTCGTCGCCCAACTGGATGGTTTGCAATTCAGGGATGCGCTTGATATCCACAAGCGTATCGCAGCTCAGCTGCCGATCCCGCAGAGCCACCAACAAATCCGTGCCCCCCGCCAACACTTTCGCACGGCCCGTGGCCATCGCCTCTGCCGCATCGGCAACCGTTGCTGGAGATACATACCTCAGTTCCATAGACTCACCACCTTATGGTCTCAATTGAAAAGCGCCCCAAACCAACGCGGTTTGGGGCAGCCTATTACTTGTCATCAAAGGCAACCAAACGGGAGATACAGCTCTCACCACCCACCAGCCTCCAGGGGAAGCAGCCGATGACCATGCGGCGGTTAAGCACCTTGTCGATCTCGCCGCCCACGTTCTCCATATGAATGATATTGCGGGAGAACAGAGGAATATGCATTACCTGATAGTCGTCATCCGGCATCAGTTCCGCGTATCCCTTGCCGTATTTTTCTTTCAGGTACTTCTCGCACTGGGCGGCCTCGCG
>JAVBSI010000011.1:0-45769 GCA_031556815.1 Eubacteriales bacterium
ATTGCCATCTGCATGGCGGTCACCGCTTGGGTGAGCCACTGCTGCCGACGATGGAAATACGCTTTGGCCTGTTCAGACCCGCCTGCCAGCAAACAAGGCCCCACGTACAGCTCCCGTGGAGAATACGCTGCTTGGGCTCCCTGGGCGGGTATGGCGGCCATGAGCACATAGAAATGGTCGGCGGCTTTAGCCACCCTTTCCTCCTGGATGCGATACCCGATGGCCTGCACCGCCTGCCGCAGCAAGGGCAATTCGGTCTGGGCGCCCAGCACCAACGTAGCGGCCTGCAGCTTTTCCTTGCCGCGGGCCAGGATGCCCGCCAGGGTCTCGCCCCCCATGCCTAGCATGCAGACCACCTCGGCAGGGTCGCCCGCCAGTGCGTCCAAGGCACGCAGACCGTCCGCCACCACAAAGATCGCTTGCTGGGTCAGCTGAAAGGCGCCCAGGAGCCTTTGGGCCTTTTGGAGGGCTTTTGCGCTGATGTCCGAAACCAACATGCACCGCGCTTTGCCTTTCAGCAGCAACACAGCGCTGAGCCGCCCATGATCCGCCCCAATGTCTGCGCAAATCCCGCAGGGGGGCACCATGTCATAGGCGGCTTGCAAGCGCGGGTCCAGCTTTATGTGCCGTGGCACTCCTTGTCGTTGGCTCACGTTAGTCCAAATAATCCTTCAGTTTCTTGCTGCGGCTGGGGTGGCGCAGCTTGCGCAGCGCCTTGGCCTCGATCTGGCGGATACGCTCTCGGGTAACCTTGAACACACGGCCCACTTCCTCCAAAGTACGCTGGTGTCCGTCATCCAGGCCAAAGCGCAGACGCAGCACTTTTTCTTCTCGAGGGGTCAGGCTGTCCAGCACGTCCATCAGCTGTTCCTTCATCAGGGTAAAGCTGGCGGCGTCCGCCGGCGCGGGGGCATCCTCGTCGGGAATAAAGTCGCCCAAGTGGCTGTCCTCCTCCTCACCGATGGGGGTCTCCAAAGACACCGGCTCTTGTGCGATCTTGATGATCTCCCGCACCTTGTTCTCGCTAATGTTCATCACATGGGCAATCTCATCCGGGGTGGGCTCACGTCCGTATTCCTGCAAAAGCTGGCGGGACACGCGGATCAGCTTGTTAATGGTCTCCACCATGTGGACGGGAATACGAATGGTGCGGGCCTGGTCCGCGATGGCGCGGGTGATGGCCTGGCGAATCCACCAGGTGGCATAGGTGGAGAACTTGAAGCCCTTGCGGTAGTCAAACTTGTCCACCGCTTTAATCAAGCCCAGGTTTCCCTCCTGGATCAGATCCAAAAAGAGCATGCCCCGGCCCACATACCGCTTGGCAATGGAAACCACCAGCCGCAAATTGGCCTCGGTGAGCTTGGCCTTGGCGGCCTCGTCGCCCTCCTCCATGCGGTTGGCAATCTCAATTTCCTCCTCGGCGGTAAGCAGCGGAACCTTGCCGATCTCTTTGAGATACATGCGCACCGGGTCATCGATGCTCACGCCTTCAGGCACGGACAAGTCAATCTTCTCTGGCTCCACCAGCTCTTCCGGCGGCACGGGATCAAATTCGTTTACCACATCTACGCCCATGCTTTCCAGCGTCTCGTAGATCTTGGTCATCTGATCCGCGTCGATCTCCAGTTCCATGGCTTGATTGGCCACCTCATCCCTGGTGACCGCGCCCTTGGACTTTGCATCCTCGTATAGCTCGTTGAGTTTCAGCTTGATCGCCTCGGGCGACTGATGTCCGCTCAACTTCATCACTCCTTCACATCGGAAAACCAGATCATTTAACAGGTTTCAACAGGTCTGTCAATTGCCGGGTGAGTTCAAAAGCATGTGCGCTTGTGGCGGCGCGTTGCTGCTCAGGCAGGTTGGGCAGGCTTTGTTCAATGCGCTGTAGTTCCGCTTCCACCTTGGCCACACGCATCTTATGGAGGCATTCCTGGGCCATATGCATCAGGGCAGCCTCATCCCCTTGGGTGTGGATGCTGAGGATCTGACCCACCACCGCCCGGCTTTGTTCATCGCTCTGGCGTTCCATCAGGGTCGCCGCGTTTTCCCCGGTACAAAGCGCTTCACATAGAGAACGAAGCAAAGGATCGTCAAATTCCTCCGGGGTTACGCTTCCTGCTGGTAATTTACCCGTGGCCAGCACCGCAAGCAAGGTACAGGCTGGCCAATCCATATTTGCCGCCACTTTCGCTTTTTGCCCAAAGCTTTCCCGTTTCTGAGCTTTTATATGCTGGCTGGAAGGCGTTACCCCCATCTGCGCCAGCAATACCTCCCGGGAAAACCCACTTTCCAGCGAAAGCCTTTTGAGATGGTTTTCCAGCTCCACCGGTTCACGGACGGCCCCCAAAACCCGGGCGCATGCTTTGGCATACGCAGTTCGCCCTTCCTCGGCGCTCATGTCATGGTTTTCTTTTTCTCGCAGCATGCGGTACAGTATGCCCGATATGGGCTTGAGTGCTTGGAAAGCCTCCGGCCCTTTTTGCCGGATGTATTCATCCGGGTCCAACCCTCCAGGAAAGTCCAGCACTTTGACCGGCACCCGCTCCGCGTCCAGAACCTCAAGACCGCGGAGAATGGCCTTTTGTCCGGCCTTGTCCCCATCATAAGCCAAATGTACTTCCGACGCGTACCTAGCAAGAAGCCTGGCCTGCTCCGACGTCAATGCGGTTCCCAGCGTGGCGGCCACACCCTCTACGCCATATTGTGACAACGCCACAACGTCCATATACCCCTCCACCAGGATCACCCGGGTCAGCCCCTTGGCTTTGCGCAACAGATTCGCAGCAAATACGGTATACCGCTTGTTGAAGGCTGGGGTGTCGGAGGTGTTCAAGTACTTGGGCATCGCATCACCCATGGCCCGACCACCAAAGCCAAGCACGTTGCCATAGGCGTCAATGATGGGGAACATCGCACGGTTCCTGAACATGTCGAAGGAGCGACCATTCTTGGTCATCATCAAGCCGCCCTGGCGAAGCTCATCCAAGGTAAAGCCTTGCGTCAGCAAGGTTTCGCCTACTGTAGCCTTTGGTGTGGCGGCCCCGATGCCAAACCGACGGATCACCACGTCGCTCAGCCCCCGGCCTTTTAGGTAAGCCAGGATCTCCTCCCCGTCCTTCTCCCACAAATGCTGATGATACAATCGTGCTGCTGCCGCATTGGCCTGATAAATCCGCTCTTTGAGCGATCGGCGCTGTTCATAGGCAGGGTCGTTTTGCATTTCAGGGAGAGGCATGTGAAGTTGATCTGCCAGGAAAGCCACCGCTTCTTGGAAGGAGAGACGCTCCATCTCCATGACGAACTGGATCACGCTGCCGCCCGCCTTGCAGCCAAAGCAATGGTACACCTGCTTTTGCTCATCCACCGAAAAGGAGGGGGCGGTCTCGTTGTGAAACGGGCACAGACCTGCGTATCTATGCCCGTTCTTCTTCAGTGGGACATAGGAGGACACAATTTTCACGATATCCGCCCGTGCCCGCAGTTCATCCAGCCACGCTGTGGGAAACCTTCCTGCCATGGTTGTTTCACCCATCCTACTTCATTCGCCGCAGCCAAATACATTCCTGCTACACGAATCAACATTTTCTGACAGGAACGTCCAAAACCTTGATCGCATCAGGTCTTCCTCATCGCTTGGGAAATGCGTTTGGCACAAAGATCTCGGTAAACTGATCGATGGCATAACGGTCCGTCATGCAGGCCAAAAAGTCGCAAACCGCCTGTTCGATCCCCTCTGCATAGTTAATCTCCATATACTCTGCGGGCATCTGCTCGGGATGGGCCTTGTAATGGCTAAACAAAGAGGTCAGTACATAATCGCAGCGTTCCTCTTCTTTTTTGCGCCAATCGTCATGGTACACCTTTTCAAACAGAAAGTCCCGCAGCTGGTCGCTGGCTTGCTCCACCGCCGGTGACATGCGTACAAACGGCTTGTCCGTGCTGGTCATCACAATATCCAAAATCATGGTATTGATCCGCTGCCCATGGGTCTCCCCTAACACTTCCAGGCATTTTCGGGGCAACTGAAACTCCTTAAGGATTCCACCGCGCAACGCGTCATCAATGTCATGGTTGATGTAGGCGATCCGGTCCGCCCGTCGCACACACCAGCCCTCTAACGTCTGCGGCTCATCCTGGCCGCTATGATTGCGGATTCCATCCCGCACCTCATACGTCAAATTGAGTCCTTGTCCGTCATTTTCAAGCCTTTCCACCATGCGCAGACTTTGCAGATTATGCTGGAACCCCCCGGGCATCAGGCCATCCAGCGTGCTCTCGCCAATATGCCCAAAAGGCGTATGCCCCAGGTCATGCCCCAAAGCGATGGCTTCCGCCAGATCCTCATTCAAGCGCAGGGCTCGGGCCAACGTCCGCGCCACCTGGGATACCTCCAGCGTATGCGTGAGGCGTGTGCGATAATGATCCCCCCGGGGAGAAAGGAACACCTGGGTCTTATATTTGAGTCTGCGAAAGCTCTTGCAATGGATGATCCGATCCCGATCCCGTTGAAAAGCGGTGCGCACGGTGCACGGTTCAATCTTCTTGACGCGGCCTTTTGTTTCACTGCTAAGCATGGCATGGCTGGACAAGCGCCCTTTTTCGTCCTTTTCCCATTGCTGCCGAATGTTCATGCCATCGCTCCCTCCATTCAGGATACCAATACTACCTATATACCATACCACTGGGGTATTTTCCTCTTTCAGAGGGTGTAAAAAAAGGCCTCTGCGCCTCTGGGATGCGGAGCCTTTTATCCTTTTACGGTTTGGTGTCTATGGGACAATGCCGATCAAGCGGGCGGCAGCATTGGCTGCAACGCCGCACTCACAAAATCGCGAAACAGTGGGTGAGGCCGATTGGGGCGGCTTTTGAACTCCGGATGAAACTGTACGGCCACAAAGAAAGGATGTTTGGGGATTTCCACGATTTCCACCAGGTTTCGGTCCGGATTGCGCCCGGCAATGACCATCCCGCCTGCGGTGAACCGGTCCAGATAGGCACTGTTAAACTCATATCGATGCCGATGCCGCTCCCATACCTCAGTGCTTCCATAGGCCTTGGCGGAAAGCGTGCCCGGGGTCAACACGCAACGGTATTTGCCCAGCCGCATGGACCCCCCCAAATTGCTTAGATCCTGGTCCTCCATCAAATCAATCACTGGGTATGTGGTGTGCGGCTCCATTTCAACGGTGTTGGCATCCCGCCAGTCCAACACATGGCGTGCAAATTCCACCACGGCCATTTGCATACCCAAGCAAATGCCCAAAAAAGGCAAGCCGTTCTCCCGGGCGTATTGAATGGCGGTCATCTTGCCCTCCAAGCCCCTCTCGCCAAAGCCGCCGGGTACCAGCAGGGCACTCGAGTCCCCCAGCATTTGGGCCACATTCTGGGTCGTCACACTTTGCGCCGGTACCCACTGCACCTGCACCTTCGCCCCATGGAAAATACCGCCATGGGTCAGCGCTTCCACCACGCTCAAATAGGCGTCGGGAAGCTCCACATACTTGCCAACCAGGGCGATCCTCACCGTTTTGTCGCAGGCCAATTGACGCTCCACCAGCTGGCGCCATTCGGTTAGGTCGCATTCCGAGGCCTTCATGCCCAGCAGTTTCAGCACCTGCTCATCCAGTTTTTCCTTGTGCAGCATCAGCGGTACCTCATAAAGGCTTCTGGCGCTGATGTTTTGGATCACCCGCTCCACCGGCAGGTTGCAAAACATGCCGATCTTGGCTCGCACATCATAGGGAATCTCGTTGTCCGCACGGCACACCAGAATATCCGGCGCGATACCGATCCCCTGGAGATCCTTTACGCTGTGCTGGGTGGGTTTGGTTTTCTGCTCTCCGGCGGCATGGAGATACGGCACCAGCGTCACATGCAGATACAGGCAGTTTTCTCGCCCCACCTCCGCCCTCATTTGACGGATGGCCTCCAAAAAAGGCAGGCTTTCAATATCGCCCACCGTGCCGCCAATCTCCGTGATCACCACATCCGGCGCATCCTCCATGCGTGACACCGCCAGGATGTTCCGCTTGATTTCATTGGTGATATGGGGAATCACTTGGATGGTAGCGCCCAGGTATTCGCCCCGGCGCTCCCGGTCAATGACGGTCTTGTAAACCCGGCCGCTGGTGACGCTGCTGGCCTGGGTGAGGTTTTCATCAATAAAACGCTCATAGTGCCCCAAGTCCAGGTCTGTTTCCGCACCGTCATCGGTGATAAACACTTCGCCGTGCTGGTAGGGGCTCATGGTGCCTGGGTCTACGTTGATGTAGGGGTCAAACTTCTGGATGGACACCTTGAGTCCTCTGCTTTTCAGCAGACGCCCCAGCGACGCGGCGGTGATACCCTTGCCCAATGAAGAAACCACGCCGCCCGTGACAAAAACAAATTTCGTATCCATTTCGTCCAACCCCTAACCCAAAATCACTTTTATTGTAACAGCAGCAGGCAGGATCCGTCAAGAATGGCCCGGGTTCTTCCTTCTTTCCCTCAAAGTGCTTGACAGCGGGATGGCAACTGGTACAATGATGTCATAAGGGAGGGATTATGATGGATCGCTTTGCGTCTTTGGTGAATACCCAAAAGGCGTTTTTCGCCACCCAACAAACCAAGCCCTACGCGCACCGGGCGGCACAGCTGAAGGCTTTGCTGGCTTGGATCAACGCCCACGAGGATGATATTGCAACTGCGCTGCACCAAGACCTAGGCAAGCATCCCTTTGAGGGGTACCTGATGGAATCTTATATGGTGAAGCACGAGCTTCACTATACATTGCGTCATTTGCGTAGCTGGATGAGGCCAAAATGGGCCCTGCCCTCCCTGGGGCAACTTCCCGGCTTTAGCCGCGTTTTTGCGGAACCATATGGCGTTACGCTGATTCTCTCCCCCTGGAACTATCCCTTCCAGCTCTCGGTGTTGCCGCTGATTGGCGCCATCGCGGCAGGCAATTGCGCCATTTTGAAGCCTTCCGCTTATGCCCCCGCCACCTCCGCCCTTCTGTCCACGATGGTTCAAACGCTTTTCCCTCCAGAGTATATCGCTGTGGTGGAAGGCGGCCGGGATGAGATCGGCGCGCTGCTGGACCAGCCCTTTGACTACCTCTTTTTCACCGGAAGCCCCGCCGTGGGTCGGCTGGTCATGGAAACAGCATCCAAGCACCTGACGCCCGTTAGCCTAGAGCTGGGTGGCAAAAGCCCTGTGATCATTGATGCCAGCGCGGACCTTAAGATGGCTGCCAAACGGATCGCCTGGGGCAAGTTCATCAACTGCGGCCAGACCTGTGTGGCGCCGGATTATGTGCTGATCCCCCGCGTCCTGGAACAAAAATTTTTGAGCAGGCTCATTGAAGCCGTGCGCAGACAATATGGTTCGGCACCTCTGGCAGGAGATGATGTAGGCAAGATTGTCAACGAAAAGCATTTTAACCGTCTGGTGGCGTTGCTGGGGGATGGCGTCATTTCCCACGGCGGGCAGTTCAACCGGGAGCAACAGCGTATCTCTCCCACCATCATGACGGATGTTCCCTGGGATTCTCCCTTGATGCAGGAGGAAATCTTCGGCCCGCTACTTCCCATCATCCCCTATGACCATCTGGATGAAGCCATCCAAAAGGTGAACAGCCGCCCCAAGCCCTTGGCACTCTACCTGTTTACCACCAGCCTCGCCTCCGAAAAGCGGGTGATTAAGGAGATCAGCTTTGGCGGTGGCTGCGTCAATGACACCATTATGCACCTGGCCTCCTCTCGTATGCCCTTTGGCGGCGTGGGCGAAAGTGGCATGGGCAGCTACCACGGCAAGGCAAGCTTTACGACATTTTCTCACGCCAAAAGCGTTCTGAATCGGAGCCTTAGTTTTGATGTGCCCATTCGCTATGCGCCCTATGGAAAGAAGTTGAAATGGACTCGTAAGTTTTTGTAATCATCGCAACCATCGCACAGGAGGCGGAGCAAATGCTCCGCCTCCCCTGATCTTATCATTCCCTACTGTTGCCCCGCCTCCACGGCCCAATCCTCGCATTGCTGGATGCGGGTTCCCTCGTCCCCTTGCGCCGGGTCAAAGGCAAACTCATGGAGCTGCTTGCAGGCGAATTTATCGCACATGCCGCAGTTTTCTTTTCCCTTGCCCTCACAGCAGGTTTTAATGGGGCAGTTCTTCCCCCAAAAGGGCTTGTTGATTTTTAAGCAGCCCTCGCATTTCATGATTTCCTTATATTTGCACTCGCTGCACAGCAGCCCGCACCTGGACTCCACCATGCCCCATCCCCTCCTGTTCGACAGAATCTATGTTAGACAATCAAAGCATAACAAAGTTCGATATCGCTGTCAATTGGAAACTTGTTTCACTTTCGCCCTTTGTGATACAATGAAACATACGTCCTCCGCGCAAAGGCGCTGCAAAGGAGTGGTTGGATCATGAAATTCATCTCATGGAACGTAAACGGCCTTCGGGCATGTCTCACCAAAGGGTTTGCGGATTATTTTGCCATGGCCGACGCGGACTTCTTCTGTTTGCAAGAGACCAAGGCCCAGCAAGGGCAGGCGGATTTTGCCCCAAAAGGCTATCTGGAATACTGGAACAGCGCCGAAAAGAAAGGCTACTCCGGCACAGCCATTTTTACCAAACACAAGCCCTTATCCGTCGCCTATGGCATTGGTATCCAGGAGCATGACCAGGAAGGCCGCGTCATCACCTTGGAATATAAAGCTTTCTTTTTGGTCACCGTATATACACCCAACAGCCAGCGGGGTTTGCTTCGCCTGGACTACCGCATGACTTGGGAGGAGGCCTTTGCGGATTTCCTGCAAGACCTGGACGCTAAGAAACCCGTCATCATTTGTGGGGACATGAACGTGGCCCACAAAGAGATTGATATCCGCCATCCAAAGGCAAATGTGCAAAACGCGGGCTTCACCCCTCAGGAGCGCGCAAAGATGAGCGCTTTGTTGGATCGCGGCTTTGTGGACAGCTTTCGCCAACTGCACCCGGATGAACCCCACCGATACTCCTGGTGGAGCTACATGGCCAATGCCCGCCAAAACAACGTGGGATGGCGTATCGATTACTTTCTGGTGAGCCAACGCCTGGCCGAAAAGATTGCATTGGCGGACATCCACCCGGAGGTCTTTGGCAGTGACCATTGCCCTGTGGTGCTGGAGTTGGATCTCTAAGCTTGTCGGTGGATCTCCGTCACCATGTGTCGAAAGGAGCCTTGCCCATGAAATACCTGTTCGCATCTGATCTGCATGGCAGCGCCTCGGCCTGTGAGGCTATTTTGGCCTGCTTGGAGGCTCAAAAGGCCGATCGTTTGATTTTGTTGGGAGACCTCCTCTACCACGGTCCTCGCAATGACCTGCCAGAGCGATATGACCCGCGCAGTGTCTTTGCTATGCTCAACGGGGTTTCCCCCGCGCCCCTTTGTGTGCGCGGTAACTGTGACGCGGAAGTGGATCAAATGGTGCTGGATTTTCCCATCCTGGCAGACTACATCCTGCTGCCGCTGGAAGGCTCCCGCACAGCCTTTGTGACCCATGGACACCTGTTCAATACCGCCAATCCCCCGCCTCACCAAGCCGGGGATGTGCTTATCCACGGCCACACCCATGTGCACTGCATCCAGCCACAGGAAAACTACATTTATCTCAATCCCGGCTCCGCGGCCCTGCCCAAGGAGGGCCAGCCCAAAAGCTATATGATCTACGAAAACGGGGTATTCACCATCACATCCTTGACGGGCGACCCTCTGCTGACCTATGCTTTACAGGGATAATGCCCGCCGCTACGCTTTCTTCAATGTTTTCCTTGACAATGGCTGCCGAGATTTGGTATGATATCGTTTGGCATCAATAGGCTCCGCTAGCCCCGGAATGCTATTGAATAGGCGGGCGTTTGCTGACCATCAAACGCCGCAACGATCAGACCCTTTAAGGAGGAACTCACCTTGAATACGTATATGGCAAAGGCCGCCGACGTGCAGCGGAAATGGTACGTCGTGGATGCTTCCGGCATGGTGTTGGGCCGCTTGGCCACCCAGGTGGCCAGCATCTTACGCGGAAAGAATAAACCCATCTTTACCCCTCATGTGGATACGGGCGATTACGTCATCGTCCTGAATGCGGATAAGGTGCTTTTGACCGGCAACAAGCTGGATCAAAAGGTCTATTATCGCCACAGCGGTTTCCCGGGCGGGTTGAAAGAGACGGTTTACCGCCGCCTGCTGGCGGAGAAGCCCGAGTTTGTCATCAAACATGCCGTTGTTGGCATGCTGCCCAAGGGCCCCCTTGGCCGCCAAATGGCCAAGAAACTGAAAGTGTATGCCGGTAGCGAGCATGACCACGCCGCCCAGCAGCCCGAAAAGCTGGAACTTAAATAAGGACGAGAGGAGCGAATCATCATGGCGAAAGTAGAGTACAATGCCGTAGGCCGTCGGAAGAAAGCCATTGCTCGCGTCCGTTTGGTCGCCGGCGATGGAAAAATCCTGATTAACAAGCGGGATATCGATAACTATTTCGGTCTGGAGACCTTAAAGATGACTGTGCGTCAACCCATGGAGTTGACCAAGGCAGCCGGCGACATGGACATTCTGGTGAATGTTGTCGGCGGTGGCTTATCCGGCCAGGCCGGCGCCATCCGGCATGGTATCAGCCGCGCGTTGGTTAAGGCCAACCCCGACCTGCGGGATGGTCTTAAGAAAGCCGGTTTCCTTACCCGTGACCCTCGGATGAAGGAACGCAAAAAGTACGGCCTCAAAGCCGCGCGTCGCGCGCCACAGTTCAGCAAGCGTTAAGCTGTTTGGGTTCAAGAAATCACTAGCCCCCGCCATAGCGGGGGCTTTGTTTGTTGAAGAACCTCTTTCATAGAGACGCGGTTGAGGCACCCCTGACAACATGTCCAGATTGATGCTAACCAGGCAAAGAACCGTCAGGGCCATTCTTTGTCTGCTTGGATGCCGTGATGGTTTTGCCGTGCGGCGCATGTGGGTGGCAGCTTCTAAACGTTCTTCACTCATCGCGTCGCCGCCGCAGCCCGATCCAACAGAAAGACCACGTTGGGATGGGCGCGGAGTATGCTAGCCGGAACCTGCGGGTTCACCTCATCATCCATGGTCTTTCGGATTGCCTCTGCCTTGTCCGCACCGGTAGCGATCAGCACCACGCTTCCAGCGCTCATGATGGTGCCAATTCCCATGGTGATGGCTTGGCTGGGCACCTCCGCCTCGCTTTCAAAGAAACGCCGGTTGGCTTCAATGGTACTGGGGGTGAGATCCACCACATGGGTGCCAAACACAAACTGATCCGAGGGCTCATTGAAGGCGATATGCCCGTTATGGCCAATGCCCAGCAACTGCAAATCCAACCCCCCCGCTGCCGAAATGGCTGCGTCATAACGGGCGCCCTCCCCGGACATATCCTGGGCATTGCCATCCGGCAGGTGGATATGCTCCTTGGGCACGTTGATATGGTTAAAAAGCTGCTCCGCCATATAGGAATGATAGCTACAGGGATGCTTGTCAGGTATGCCGCAATATTCATCCAAGTTGAAGGTTGTAACCCTGGAGAAATCCACCACGCCCGCCTTGTACAACCGAATGATCTCCTGGTAGACCGGGATGGGCGTTCCGCCTGTGGCCAATCCTAAAATGCTATCCGGTTTACGGAGCACCTGGGCCGCTATCAGCGTGGCTGCCGCCTGCATTACCTGGGTTGCATTGTCAAAAACATGAACCTGCACGATGATCCCCTCTTCACAATCATTTTTATATGGGATGATTTGATGGAATGAAAACCAAGCGACAAAATCTAGTCAATTGAAACAAAGTATAGCAATGAAGCCTTTGTTTGTCAACATCTCAACTGATTCAATTCCTTCTGACAACGCTTCACAAAGGTGGCATCCGCCGGACACAGGGGAAAAGCCCGCAAGGCCTGCGGGGCTACCCAACAAGCCTCCTGGTGCACGGATAGGATCAAATGGGCCTGTTGTTCCACCTTGGCCAGCAGGAAACAGAAGTTCAGCTGCTTGTCTCCTTGCGCATAAGGCATGCGGCAGAGTTCCCTTTCCACCGTCACCTGCAGAGCCAGCTCCTCCAGCAGTTCCCGTTTCAGGCAATCCGCAAAAGTTTCGCCTTTTTCCCTCTTGCCCCCGGGAAACTCCCACAGCCCCGCCAACTCCCCTTTGCGCTGGCAAAGCAGCACGCATCCAGCCCCGTCCCGTACCACGCCGGCGGCCACATCCACTTGCCTCATCCAGCTCTCCTAAAAATTCCGGCTCATGTCGTAGGACGCATAAAAGGCCTGTCGGAAGTCCTGCAGGCGTTCCTCCTGGATGGCCTGGCGCACATTTTCCATCAGTCGCAGCAAAAACCGCAGGTTATGGATGCTAGTGAGGCGCGCCCCTGTAATTTCCTGGGCTTTAAACAGGTGGCGGATATAGGCGCGAGAAAAATTTTGGCAAGCGTAGCAGTCGCAATCGTCCTCAATAGGGCCAAAATCTTTGGCGTATTGGGCGTTTTTGATCACCAACCGCCCATTTGGGGTGAAACAGGTACCATTACGAGCAATGCGGGTGGCCAGCACGCAGTCAAACATGTCCACACCCCGCAGCGTGCCCTCGATGAGGCAATCCGGCGAGCCAACGCCCATCAGGTAGCGGGGCTTGTTGCGAGGCATGGAGGGCATCATGGCTTCCAGCATTTCATACATGAGGGGCTTGGGCTCCCCCACGCTGAGGCCACCAATGCCATAGCCAAAAAAATCCATGTCCCGCAGCGTTTTGGCGCTTTCCACCCGCAAGTCGGCGTAAAAAGCCCCCTGCACGATGCCAAAGAGCGCCTGGTCGCCATCGGTATGATGGTGCTGGCAGCGGGCAGCCCAGCGGTGGGTTCTCTCCATGGCGTTCTTTGCTTCGTCGTAATCGCAGGGATAGGCGGAGCACACATCAAATGCCATGATGATGTCCGCGCCCAGGGCATGCTGAATGTCCATGCTGACCTCGGGGGAGATGAAGCGTCGGCTGCCATCCAGATGGCTTTGAAAGGTGACGCCCTCCTCCTTGATCTTTCGAATGCCAGCCAGGGAAAACACCTGAAACCCGCCGCTGTCCGTCAAAATGGGCTTATTCCAAGCCATAAACTTGTGGAGCCCGCCTGCCTCACGCACCAGGTCCTCCCCCGGGCGCAGATGCAGATGATAGGTGTTGCTCAGCAGAATTTGGGTTCCAATCTCCTCCATCTCTCGCGGGGTCATGGCCTTCACGGTGGCAGCGGTGCCCACCGGCATATACGCAGGGGTGTGGATGTCCCCGTGGGGGGTATGCAAAAGCCCCAGCCTCGCGCCGGTTTGCTTGCATGTTTTTTGAACTTCAAAATGGAATTTCGGTGCATTCATTGATTTTCTCCTTGGGAGGGCTGGGCTTCCCTCTGGGCGTCCGCTTCGTTCAGCCACCCGCTCACAGCCGCCGTGAACGGGTCAAACGCTTTGCCCTGCGGACGGCTGAAAAAAGCCATGGACTCCCTTCGGGTGGGATGGCAAAACCGAAGCGCAGCACCCCACAGAGCGATGGGCTCCCCAGCCCTGTCGATGCCGTAGCGCATATCCTGTACGATGGGATGCCCACTATGAGCTAACTGCACCCGAATCTGGTGCTTGCGACCAGTCTCCAACCGGACGTGCAGCAGCGCGGTATCCGCGGCCGTCTTCCGGGCCAGCACAGTGTAATGCAAGATGGCCTCCTGAGCAGGTTGCATGCCCGGCCCCGTTTTGGCGCTCAGGGCGGCTTGCTTTTCGTCACCCTCTACCACCCGCACGTTTCCGGTGGCCTCCTCCTTCACCAGCCGGTCCCGCAGCGTGCAGTGATCCGACAGGCCGCAACCATGCACCACCGCCAGATACTCCCGCTGCATGGCATGGCTTCGCAGCTGTTGGCTGAGCCGGGCCGCCGCCTTGCTGGTGCGCGCCAGGGCCACCAGTCCGCCCACGGGCCGATCCATCCGGTGCACTAGACCAAGATACACCGCCCCGGGCTTTTCATACTTTTGGGCAATGTATCGCTTCATGCGCTCCAGCAGGCAGTCGTCCCCGGTGGCATCCCCCTGGGTCAGCAGGCCCGGCGCCTTTTCAACGACCAGCAAGTGATTGTCCTCGTAGATGATTTTACACATCGGGAATCCATCGGGCGGTGGTGCCACAGGGCAACACCCCGCCGCTGGTTACGGTGAGGGCCAGCTCGTCCGCTTCCACTTTACCGCCGTGCAGCCCGCAAATACAGCGCTGGGCGATATTGCGCAGCACGCAGGCGGAAAACCCTGTGGTATAGCCATTGATCACCACAAACAGCGGCGTATCGGATAGCGCCTGGGAGGCCAACTCCACCAAGCCGTATAGCTCATCCTCCAGCTTCCAGACCTCCCCATTGGGCCCCCGGCCATAGCTGGGCGGGTCCATCACGATGCCGTCATACTTGTTTCCTCTGCGCAGCTCCCGCTTCACGAAGCCCGCCGCATCCTCCACGATGAAGCGGGTTTTGTCCTCGGGAATGCCAGACAGGTCGCGGTTTTCCTTGGCCCACAGCACCATGCCCTTGGCGGCGTCCACATGGGTTACATGCGCCCCCGCGGCAGCGCACGCCAGCGTAGCCCCGCCGGTATAGGCGAACAGGTTTAGCACCTTGGGCTGCTGGCCGCCACCCGCTTTGCGAAGCCGCTGCTGCATAAAGCGCCAGTTCTCCGCCTGCTCCGGGAACAGCCCGGTATGCTTAAAACCGGTGGGTTTTACATAGAACTGCAGGGGGCCCAGCCCGATGGTCCAGCGCTCGGGCAGCTTTTCATGAAACAGCCACTCGCCGCCACCGGTGTCGGAGCGTTCATATGCCGCCTGCGCCTGCTTCCACAGCTCCGGCTCAGCCTTGGGCCAAATCACCTGCGGGTCTGGACGGCGCAAAATAACCTGGCCCCAGCGTTCAAGCTTTTCACCGTCGCCGGTGTCCAGCACCTCATAGTCCCGCCATTGATCGCATAGATACATGCTTATTCTCCTTCTGGTGATACACCTGCATCCATAATCGAGGTGGGCTTATCCCCAGCCTTGTGTATGCTGAGCACGGTTTTCTTTCCATTGATGTCCCAAGGCTTGCTGATGTTCAGCACAGCCTCTATCCGCGCTGGCAATGCCCTGAGGCTTTCCGTAATTTCACTAAACGTTCCACCTTGTTGCTCGATTGCATTTTGAGTATCTCTCTGAATGTCCGCCACACGCGCTACCGCTGCCTTGTCAATTCCCACAATATCCTCTATCCGCGCTTGCATTGCCCTGAGGCTTTCTGCCAGCACGCTTTGCATGATGAAATCCCGGCCTTTTTCAATGGCCTGGCTTAGCTCCTCATCGGCTTCGTAGGTCACTTCAATGCGATCGCTAACCTCAAAGTTCGCTTCCTTGCGCATGGTTTGCAGCTTGCTGACCACCTCCCGCTGATAGCCTTCTTGGATCAGCTCCGGGGTCAGGTTGCAGTCCAGCACCACGGTGACGTCCCGCTCGGTCTGGGCGGCAAATCCCTCCTTCTGGGTGGCCTCGGTGAGCACGTCATCCTTGTCCAGCCGCACCTGCGTCTCCCCCACCGTAAAGACCAGTTGCTCCCCCCGGGCGAAGGTGTCCACCACATCGTTGCCGTCCATGGCCTTCAGCGCCGCGCCGATGGCCCCCAAAATTTTGCCGTACTTGGGGCCCAGCGTGCGCATCTGGGGTTTCAGGTTGTAGGTGGTGAAAGCTCGAGCGTCGTCGGTGAACACCACTTGCTTGGCGTTCAGCTCATCCTGGGCCAGCTCGGCAAAGGCCTGGTCAAAATGCGTCCCTTTCACATACAGAGCGCTTACAGGCTGGCGTACCTTCAAATTGGCAGCGGCACGGCAGGCTCTGCCCAGGCTGACCACCTCCAGCAACGCGCCCATCTGGCGATTCAATCCCTCATCCATCAGGGCTTTGTCCGCCACGGGGAAATCGCACAGATGCACGCTTTCCTGTGCATTCTTGTCCACGGATCGTACCAGGTTCTGGTACATGCCCTCCGCCATGAAGGGTACAAAGGGCGCGATGACCTTGCACAAGGTGGTCAGCACCGTGTACAGCGTGATGAACGCCGCCTCTTTGGTATCATCCATGCCCTTGCCCCAGAAGCGTTCCCTACAGCGGCGCACGTACCAGTTGCTCAGCTCATCCACGAACTCTGTGATGGCCCGGGCCGGCTCCGGGATGCGGTAGTGGGTCAAATCGTCGTCCACGCGCTCAATCAACTGGTTGAGCCGGGAGAGGATCCATTGATCCATCAAGGTCAGTTTGGCCTTTTGGATGGGGTGCTGCACCGGGTCAAATTGGTCGATATTGGCATAGAGCACGAAGAATGCGTAGGTGTTGTGCAGCGTGGCCATAAACTTACGCTGACCCTCGTTCACCGCCTCGTCGCTATAGCGGCTGGGCAGCCAGGGGGCTCCTGCCGTGTAAAAATACCACCGTACCGCGTCGGCTCCCTGCTTGTTCAGCACCGTCCAGGGATCCACCACATTGCCCTTATGCTTGCTCATTTTTTGGCCGTCCTTGTCCTGCACATGGCCCATGACGATACAGTTGTCAAAGGAGGACTTGTCAAACAACAAGGTGGAAATAGCCAGCAGCGTATAGAACCAGCCGCGGGTCTGATCCACCGCCTCGCTGATAAAGTCAGCAGGGAAGCGCTTTGCAAAGACATCCTGGTTCTCAAAGGGATAATGCCATTGGGCAAAGGGCATAGAACCACTATCGTACCAGCAGTCGATAACCTCCTTCACCCTCCGCATGGGTTTGCCGCACTTCGGGCAGGCGATCTCCACCGCGTCGATAAAGGGCCGGTGCAGTTCAATCTCACCCACAGGCGCCGTGGCCATGTCCCGTAGCTCCTGCTTGCTGCCCACCACATGGATATGGTTTTCCTCGCAGACCCAGATGGGCAGTGGCGTGCCCCAGTACCGCTCCCGGGAAAGACCCCAGTCCAACACATTTTCTACAAAATTGCCCATGCGGCCCTCTTTGATGTTATCCGGCATCCAGTTGACGGCGCGGTTGTTGCGCACCAGCTGATCCCGTACCGCGGTCATGCGGATGAACCAAGTGGCCCGGGCATAGTACAGCAACGGCGTATCGCAACGCCAGCAGAAGGGGTAGTTATGCAGATAGGGCGTCAGCTTCAGCAGCAAATTTCGCCCTTTCAGATCCTCCACCACTTTCTCGTTGACCACCTTCACCCCTTCCCCAGCCCAAGGGGTACAGTCCACAAACTTGCCCTGGGCATCCACAAGCTGGATAAAAGGAAGCCCATTGTCCCGGCCCACCCTGGCATCGTCCTCGCCAAAAGCCGGAGCGATGTGTACAATGCCCGTGCCGTCCGTCAGGGTGACATATTCGTCCGCCACCACATACCAAGCCTTTTCCTTCGGGGTCTCAAAGGCGTACAGGGGCTCATACGCCATGCCGCAGAGATCCTTGCCCTTGCAGGTTTTGACCTCCCGGGCGCCGGATGAGGCCTCCCCCCCCAGCACGGTTTCCACCAATGCTTTGGCCAAAACATAGGTCATACCCTGGGTTTCCAGCTCCACATATTCTTCCTTGGGGTTCACACAGAGGGCGACGTTGCTAGGCAGCGTCCAGGGGGTGGTGGTCCAGGCCAGCAGAAAGGCGTTCTCCCGGCCCTTGATGGCAAAGCGAACAAAGGCCGAAGGTTCGGTCACTTCCTTGTAACCCTGGGCCACTTCGTGGCTGGAAAGGGCTGTGCCGCAGCGGGGGCAATAGGGCACCACCTTGTGGCCTTTGTACAGCAGGTCCTTCTTCCAGATTTCCTTCAGGCTCCACCAGATGGACTCAATATAGTCGTCATGGTAGGTCACATATGGGTGCTCCATGTCCGCCCAGAAGCCCACCCGCTGAGACATGTCCTCCCACTCATGCTGGTATTTCCAGACGCTTTTTTTGCATTCCGCAATAAAGGGCTCAATGCCATAGGCTTCAATTTGGGGTTTGCCGTCAAGGCCCAGCTGCTTTTCCACTTCCAGCTCCACCGGCAGGCCATGGGTATCCCAGCCCGCTTTGCGCAGTACATCCTTGCCCTTCATGGCCTGGAAGCGAGGGATCAGGTCCTTGATGGCGCGGGTTTCAATATGCCCGATATGAGGCCGGCCGTTGGCCGTAGGCGGGCCGTCATAAAAGGTAAAGCGCTCGTTGCCGTCCCTGTGGTGAAAGCTCTTTTCAACGATGCCTTCCCGCTCCCACAGCTCCAGCACCTCTTTTTCGCGGCTTACAAAGTCCATGTCGGTAGTCACTTTTTGGTACATGGTGTTCCCTCCTGCATTGTCACTTGCCCCAGGGGCACAAAAAAACCGTCCCGCAACGGGACGGAAGCCTTCTTCCGCGGTACCACCCATCTTGACGGTCCAAGCCGCCCAGCTCTGCGCCGCCATCGCGGCCTGCCCTATCACGGGAGCGCCCGTCCTGCCCTTCGTTGCCATCGGGCAAGCAGCTCCGAGGTGATCTGACGCCGTCTTTCGTGCTTGGCTTGCACCACGCCCAAGCTCGCTGTTTGAAGCTGCGACATCCGTCCCCATCATGGCCTTGAAAAGCATTATACCCAAAGGCCCGCCAAAAGTAAAGGTTTTTTGCACAAAACCTGCCCCACAGCAGGAAAACTTTGTGTTTCACACGAAAATAGCCTCTATTCTCCGCAGGAATTTGCCTCCTGTAATCCTACCCCACATGAACGCCGAAAACAGCTCCCCACGGAAAGGAGGTGCCTCATGAAGCTTGCACAGCTGGCCGACAAAACCGCCGTACTATTACCCTTTCTTCGCTGTCCGCTATGTGGGCAAGGATTTTCCCTGCGGGATGGACGAAGCCTCGTCTGCGCCCGCCACCATTGCTATGACCTGTCTTCCAAGGGCTATATCAACCTGGCCCCTGACCATAATCAAGACGCGGATCCCTATGACGCTGTGCTGTTTGAGAGCCGCAAAGAGGTTTTTGCCGCCGGGTATTACACGTCCCTTGTGAATCTGGCGCAGCAGCTCATCGCGCAGCGGTTCCCGGCTGAACAGCCCTTAATGATGCTGGATGCCGGCTGCGGAGAAGGGTATTACAGCCGGGAGATGGCCTCCCGGTTTCCCGCCGCCACCGTGCTGGGCCTGGACCTAAGCCGGGCCGCCATCACCGCCGCCGCCAAGCGAAGCCGACAGGCGCATTGGCTGGTGGGCAACCTGGCCCGGCTGCCCATTGCCGATCATTGCCTGCAGGTGCTGCTCAACATCCTCACCCCGGCAGATTACCACGAGTTTGAGCGGGTGCTGCTGCCAGAGGGCGTTTTGCTTAAGGTGGTCCCTGGCAACCAGTATTTACAGGAGATCCGGCAAGCGCTGGCGCCGGTGCTGTGGGAGGCGTCCTACAGCAACGCCCCAGTGCTGGAACATCTCTCTGGCCGGGTACGCCTTTTGGAGCAACAGTCCTTACTCGCCACCCTGCCCGTTACCCCGGCTCAGGCTCAATTCTTTTTGCGCATGACCCCTATGACCTTTGGCCTCCCCCCACAGATCCTGGCGCAGGTGACTTTCCCCCAGATTACGATTCATTTGGAAGTGCTTTTATGCGCCCCCAAATAGCTCGTTTGAGGCGCTTTGCAATCACAAAACCCCCGGCTACGCCGGGGGTTTTGTGATTGCCGCCACCATGTGTGAATGGCGAGAAATCAATACAGCATAAGGACATGAGCGTGCAAGCGTGTACCTGATCCGCCCTGTCGAGGCAGCTGACAATACAATCGTCATCTTTTGAACAAAACATGGCCGCCCGTGCCATCATCAATGGCTTACTTTTTGACGCCCTTTTTGACGGGCTCTTCGGTTTGCTCTTCCGCCTGCTCGTCGAAGATCGCTTTTTCTGAATCCATCAGCGTTTTATGCTCGTTAAGCAAGCTAACAAAACGCTTTTTGAAATCTCCGGCGGCCTGCCTTAGGCTCTCCAATTCCTTCTCCAGGGTCAGCCTTTCTTCCTGGGCGTTTTCTGACACTTCCTCCGCCTTTTTCTGGGCTTCGTCCACAATCTCCTCCGCCCGCTTTTTGGCGTTGGCAATGGCCTCATCCCCAATGCGTTGGGCGCTAAGAAGGATGCTTTCCAATGTCTCACTGGTCTTGGTAACGGGCGGCACGCTTTCAGCCTTCACCACTTCCTGAGGAATCGGCCGCACCGCTTGCTCAGAAGCCTCCAAGGATGCCTTGGCCTGCTTCAGCTCCGCCTCCAGCGCATCAATGCGATCCTGCATCGCAATCATTTCATCACAAATCTGATCCAGATATGAGTCCACATCATAAGGATCATAGCCCGCTCCTTTGAAAGTAAACTCTTTTTGTTCAATGTCAGCAATGGTGATGCCCATGGTGATCGCTCCTTTCGATTTTAGCCGCTGTGCCGACCCATGCCCGGCCGCTACGCAATGGCTTCTGCTCTGAAGAATATCGACGGTTGATGAACGCCTTGTCTTGGCGTGTATACCTATCTTTTGTCCATGCCAAACCGCGTTAGCAAAAGCGGAAACCGCTCTTTGCGGGTAAGCTTGCCCACCTCAGTCACTTGCACACGTCCCTTTCCCCGCACGGAAATCATGTCTCCTTCGCCCACCCGAGCATCCGGGCGTAGGGTCAGCATATGCTGTAGCTTCACATACCCTGCTTCAATCAGCGCAACCGCCTTGCTTCGGGACAGATTCAGCCCGCTGGCCACCACCGCATCCAGCCGGAGGGATGGCACGCTGCCACGCACGGAAACGCCCGTGGGTGCAGCCAGCTTGGGCAATTGCTCGATGAGGGCGATCTGCAAACGCGTTCTCCCGGCATCCCCAAGGCTAGAGGCAATATGCCGGGCCATGGTTTGAACGGCGAACAGATGTGCGCGATCCTCCTCCAGGACGATATCCCCTACGCATTGCCGCTGAAGGCCCAGACCCATCACGCTGCCCAGCAGATCACGATGGCTTGGAGCGGCCTGATGAGGCCAGCGCAACTCCAACGCTGATATGGGAAAGTCCGCTTCCTCCACATCCTTTAATGAAAAGCCCGCCATCTTCCGCTCGGCATCCCCATAGCCTCCAAAGAGGCGCAACTTCACCCCAGCCTTTCGCGCCGCGATTTCGGCGCTGTCCGCCTCAGGCGGGCTCAGGAACGGGCTGAAGCAGGCTTGTGCGAGCCTCCCGGCCCGCTGGGCCAACTCCTCCAGGCGCTGGGGAAAGAAAGGCGATTCCTCCGTTCTGCCCACCTAGATCAGGATGGAGAGGATCCACCTGACCACGATCAGCAGCAGCCAAAGCACCACTGGGGACAGGTCGATCCCGCTATTGCTTAGCTTTGGGAACAACCGGTACATCAGCTTGCGTACCGGCGCCAAAACAATCTCTACATACTTGCCTACCAGCAACACATACTTGTTCTGAGGCAGGATCAGCTTGGCAATAAAGTAAATCACCAGCCCCCAACCCGCAACCACCAGGATCCAATCTATGATGGTAAAAACCAACTTCAACAACCCGATCAACATGCTTTTTCCTCCCATCGCCTCAGCGTTTTCTTTGGTTCTATTGGTAGTCCTTTTTGGGGTATCGCCCGGCAACCGAGCCCGAGGACTGGTAACCGCTGCTGGGATATGCGCCTGTGGCATTGCCTGTCATTGCGCTGCCAAAGCTTGTGTGGCCTTTGCGCGGATACTCCTGGCTTTGCGCATCGTATCGACCCGCTTGGGGCGCGCCGCTGCGGTGGGGCGAGCCATAACCACTTTCATAATTCTGCCTCACAAAACCCTGCGCCTCGGGAGCGGAGGTGTATTTCTGCAAGGCGGGGTCAATGACCACATAGACCGAAGGAGCAGAGATCAAATAGATACCCCGGGGCGAAATCTTGTTAAAGGCACAGCCTAACGTGTAGGCCGCCCCGGACAGCATGTCCACACAGCGTTGCCGCTCGCCGTCGCTGGCGATAAACTCCATGTTCAAAAACACGGACGCATGCGACTTGATGTACTCAATCACTTTGGTGCATTCGTTGCGGTTTCGAAGCAACACGATGTACTCCATATGGGTACAGGCGCCGCCCTCCGGCGTTTGCTGCAATCCGGGAAACACCACCACATTGCTGCCGGGGCCTGCCGCAGGCTGCTGGCGCAAGGCGGCGTTTGGAGGAGGCGCATAACCGCCAGGCGCTTGCCCGTATCCCTGTACGCCCACTTGTGGGTTTTGGGAATAAGGCGGTTGTGGCGGTTGGTTGGGGGCAGGCGCATAGGCGCGGGTCTGCTCCGCCCGTAGTTGCCGCTGGCGCTCCGTCTCCAGGGCCATTTGCTGCTGTTGCATATCCCGCTGGCTACGATAGGGTACCCGCCCGCCATAATCCTTACCTGCGCGGTCAAAAGAGTCAAAGGTATTCCTGCGCGAGGTTTCGCCCGCGATCTCTTGCGTATCATCCATTTCCTCTTGGGGCTCATGGCCCATCTGGCCATACACCTGCTCCGCCTCGCTGGAGCCATAATAGCTCCCGGGCGCACCGGCCTCCCCGCGAATGAAACGGTCACTTCGATCCGTTATCCAAGAGCCAACCTTTGAGAACATGCCCAATCGCAGAAACCTCCTAGATCAATGGCAACGGCTCACTATGCCTGAAACAAAGCCGTCCCAACCCGCACCATGGTAGCGCCTTCCCGGGCGGCAATGGCATAATCGTTTGACATCCCCATGGACAGCTCGTCCATGGATACGCCCTCCATGCCTTCCTGACGCAGCTGGTCAAAAAGGGTTCGCATGTCCCTAAACCAGCCCGCCAACTGCTCTTCCTTGGCATCCAGCGGCATCATTGCCATGAGGCCCGAAACATGGATGCTGTGAAAATCCTTCATCTTATGCAAGAAAGGGTTTACTTCCGCCACCGGAAGGCCCGCCTTCTGGGTTTCGCCTGCGATATTCACCTGAACCAGCACAGGCAACACCCGCTCCCGCTGCCCGGCACGCCTGTCCACCTCTTGCGCCAACTCCAACCGATCCAAGGTGTGTAGTAGACAGACATGTTCTATTATATACTTGACTTTGTTGGTTTGCAACCTCCCAATCCAATGCAGGCGAAATTCCGGCGCGATGATGGGCAGTTTGTCCGCCAGCGCTTTCGTACGGTTTTCCGCAATGTCAAGCACACCAAGGTTTCCCAGCATTTGGATCATATGAGGCGAAACCGTCTTGGTAACGGCAATCAGCTTCGCGGCATCAAGGTTTTGGTGCCGGTTTTTGGATAGATTGTCCAAAACCTTCGACACATTCCGCCTCATGGTGTCAAGGTTCAAATCTTTCTGCCAGAGGGGTTGCAGGCCTGCTGTGCCAAGGCCGGAACTGTCTGCGTTCACCTGCCGCACCCCCTACCGAAACAGTCTAACCGTTTGTCCGGCGTTTAACACCCCTGTTTGAATGGCAGAAATGTAAGCTTTGCCCCCGTTTTCCTGCACCACGTTCACCGGCACAAAGAGCTGCTGATCACCTTGAATGACCACCACACCCTTAGCGCCGCCTTGTTCAAAAATGGCTGACGAAGGCACCAACATGCAATCGGCATACTCGCCCAACTCCGCCTGACAGGTGCGCATGTACAGCACCGGCAAAACGTCTCCCATCACCGCCAGGCGCAACAGAAGCTCGCCGCCGGAACGGGTAAACGAAAGCACCTGGGCATTAACCACTGTGCTGGAGAACTGTTCCAGCATCAGCTTGTGGGTGGAGCCCTCCACCGGGTTCCAAGTGCTGTCTTTGATAAGCATCAGCACTGCGTAATTGGTCTTTTTTACCAATCGGTAGATGTCCGTACGTCCACGGGAGGAAGATGTGCCCTCCGGCCGCTGTCCGTTGATCATGGCCCGCACTTCGGAGGGCGTGTATTTTTCATAATCCGTTGGCGTCAACGCGTTCTCATAACCGTCCGTGTAAAAACTAATGATGCTTTCCTTGGCGGCGGCACGCTGTTTGATCCAGCTGTCAATGCGCTGCTTCTGCGTGGCTTCGTCATCAAACAGGCGGTTTAACTGCATGTTGGAGGAATATTTGCTGCGGAAGTAATTCTGCCGCTGGGTAATCACCGTGTCCAGGATCTTCTCCTGGTTGATCAGGTTGCCCCTGGCTCCCTGCACCAGATTTCGAACCTCAAGGCCCCGCTCCACCACGTCGCTCTCCAGGCGGGTCATCCCCGGGTCATAAGCGGTCTGGCCCTTGATTAACGTTCGCTGATAATCCTTGATTTGGTTTCGGTTTTCTTGCAAGGTTTGCATTTCTTTGCTGCTGTAGCCCGTGGAATAGACATAGCAAACCACATCTCCGCCATAGACCACGCTGCCCTCCTGGGCCACATATTCGATGCTTTGCACGCCTTCATCGTCATATGCGGTTTCATTGCGCACGATCAGAGCGTCCCCATGGTAAGTGGTACCCAGGGTGCCCAATTCAATCACGGCCGTTGTGGGGGCGCTTCCCTGGATATTGTTGTACACAAACCAGCCTAAAAACCCCAATGCGCCCGCGATCAACACCAGCTGAAACAACCGGCCGACGCAGCTGCGCCTGCCCCCGTTTTGCTGCCGTACGCGCTTCACTTTGCCCTGCGCAGGGGGCTCCATCCCCTGCATCTGTTGTACCTGTTGCATTTGCTGCATCTGCATCTGATACATCTGCTGCTGCCACTGCGCCATCATCTCAGGTGTCACCTGTGGCTGTGCGATCCCCTGCTGGCTCATTTGCTGCATGATCTCGGGGGTAAATTGTTGTTGGGGGATGCCATACTGCTGCCACTGTTGCAGCTGCTCTGGCGTATAGGGTACAAACGGCTGGGTTGGCGGCATGCCATTGTTGCCGTTGTTCCCGTTAGGTCCTGTAGGTTGCATGGTCTCCCCTCCTTTCTTTCGTTTCCGCTTTCACCATCTAGCCTTGTGCGGCCCCGCCTAGGCGCCGCTGCTTTCAATGGCCCGCAATCGGCTCAAAATTCTCCGTTCCATGCGGGACACCTGCATTTGAGATATGCCCATTCTTTTGGCAGTCTCCCGCTGGCCCAGTTGCTCCTGGTAGCGAAGCAGCAAAAGCGTGCGCTCTGCCCCATTCACTTTGCTCAAAACCCATCGCATCCATTCCTGGTCTTCCACTTGACCAAAACCCGCATCCTCATCGCCCACCAGTTCCGCAAGCTCGCTGCTGTCCTCGCTCACAGGCTTATCCAAAGAGCTCAGATCCCCTTGATTGCGCAGTTGCAGCAACATCAGCAGATCATCCGGGGATATCTGCATGGCCTGTGCCAGCTCGATGGCGGTGGGCTCTCGTAGCTTTTGCTGAGAAAACTTGTCTCGCTCCTGCTGCATGCGATAGAGCTTTTGGCGGGCATCCCGGGGCAAACGCATGCCGCTGCCTTTATCCCGCAAATAGTTGCGCACATCCCCAGTGATGGTGGGCACGGCATAGGTGACGAACCGATAGCCTCGCTGCGGTTCGAACCGTTCCAACGCCTTTAGCAGCGCCATGCCTGCCACCTGTTCCAAATCCTCCAGATCCACCCCACGGCCCGTGAACCGCCGCGCCACTGCTTTGGCAAGCGGGAACAGCGTTTCAAACAGGCTGTCTCGTTGCGTTTTGCTGCGGGTTTTGGCGTACTGTTCCAGCATCGGAACCAGCGACTCATCGTTCATCGTCGCCCTCCCGCTCACACAGGCATCGAAAACTCGATGCAGCATACCCCATCCTCGTCACAATGGAGGTGTACGTCCGGCAATAGCGTTTCCAGGATCCCTAGGGTAATATCCTTATCTTGCACGGATTCTTCCCTATACTGGTCACCCCGCATGGCACAAAAACGGCAATATAGCCTTCCCTCCCGCACGCCGGCGCAGATCTGAACTTCCTTTACTACGATCCCCTGATGAAGCAAGCAGTCACAGCATTCATCTGTGCTGGTGCGCAGATCGTCGATCAGGTCCACCTCCAGCCCCGCCAGCATGCCAAAACCACTGAGTGCCATACGCGCCACCAGCACATGCTCCATATCCGCAGGGATGGTAAGCTGTATGGCCTGATCCATGCACTGCTTGTCCATCCAGAATCCCTCCTTAGACGATTTCAAAGTTCATCGCGCCGCGAAATGCTTGCCTAGCGGAAAGTAACTTTTATCGTATCATATCCAGGCATAATTTGGCAAGCAGCAGGCCCAGCACCACCAGCATCATTCCCCGCACAAAGGGCGCGCCGCGCTTGATGGTCAGCTTGCTGCCCACAAAGGCGCCCAGCATGGCGCAAACCCCGGCGGGCAGACCCAGCAACAACATCACATCCCCGGTGAGCGACAGGCTAATCAACGCCGCTAGGTTGCTGGCCAAGTTTACAACCTTGGCCGTGCCGCTGCCCATCACCGCTTCCGTGCCAAAAATCTGCATGAACAGGAGGATCAGGAAGGTTCCGGTACCCGGTCCCACCAGCCCATCGTAAAAGCCCACCCCGCAACCGATCGCAACGAAGATGGCCAAGGCTTGCCTGGTGGAAAACTGCCGGAGCCCGCCAGCAGCACCATTGCCCCGCAGGGTGAAGAAGGCCGCGATGGGGATGCAGCCCAGTACCAGCCAGCGAACCACCTCCTGGGGCAACTGCTTCATCACCAGGGCGCCCAGGGCGCTGCAAACAAAGGCCCCTGCTGCTGCAGGCAGAGCCATGCGCCAGTCGATGTGCCCGCTACGGCCATAGGAAACGGTAGCCAGGGAAGTGCCCATGGCGGCCGCAAGCTTATTGGTGCCGGAAGCCAAGGGGGGCGGAAGCCCAGCCAAATAATAGGCCGGCAAAGAGATCAGCCCGCCGCCGCCGGCAATGGAATCAATAAAGCCCGCCAGCAGCACCAGCGGACAGATAATCAGCAGCATCTGTGGGGTCATCTGTACCATAGGTCACCCTTCTTTGGAGGAGGATTGTGAAATGCCAGGCCCGGGCTGTCGCTGGCATAACACCAGCAGGCTGGGCAGGAAAACCACCATGGAGAACTGGAAGAAGCGCACGTCACTCCCGCAGAGCAACAGCATGGTACCCAGGTTGTATACCAGTATCGGCACCGCAAAGGCCAGCGCCCTTGGCCCGTTGCGATACAACGCCCATAGAGCAGCCAACAGCAGCAAGGCCATCTGCACGCCGATGTTTTCAAACAACCAGCGCACAGGCGCAATGTCCAATGGAACATGCAGCAGGTCCTGCAAGGTCCGGCCCAAATCGTTTAGGCGGGTATTTTGCGCCGGGTAATCCTCCAGATAGCCCGCGTTTTTCACCGCGACAATCCCTTCGTTTTTACCGGTCACATCCCAAACCAAGTCCGTCACCGCATTCACCGTTTCAAAAGCGCCCTGGGGATTCCGGCGCACAGTGGCAGCCACCATGCTGAGCAGTTTTGCCGGCGGGATGCTGGTAATCTTCTCCCGCGGGTAGGCAAACTTGATGGTATTATAATCTCCCGGACGATACTCCGCGGCAACGGTCTCATCGCTGGCCAGGTCCTCTAGAAAGGAAGCAGTCTCCGAATCCAACGCCTGCGGGTTTTGAACCCGCGTGTCAAAGAGCACCGTCATGGGCAGGCCGATGCACTCCTCATAGGTGTTATTGGGTTTTACAATGTCCAGCGCGCCATACACAGGTCCCAATACCAACAAGACGGACAGGGCAAACGCCCCCACCGCCAGCAGCAGGCGTTTCCACTGGGCAAAATACGCCAGCAGCAGGCAGACCATCAGCGGCGATGTGAAAAACATGGCGTTATGACGCACTAGGGTGGTGAAAGCCAACACCAACCCCAGGGCCAAAGCATTTCGCCATTGGCTCAGCCATTCTCCCTTTGTAAAATAAATATTGACAGCGTATACGCACAGCAACAACGCCCCCATGGTCATGGCATTGTCTTTCCACAAATAGGTCAAGGAATGGCACACGATGCTGGAGGCCATGACCAAGCCTTGCAAAACCAGGAGTACCGCCTTGGGCATTTGCCAGGCCGACAGGGTCGCCATGAGGTAAGCCATCGTGCCGCTAAAGAAAACAATCTGTAGCATCACCACGCGTGGGTATTCCGCCAACAACAGCCTGCCCAGCCCCATCAGCAACGTATGAAAAACCGGGTGCCAGCTATTGTACATCCCGGTTTTCGCCTGCATCCATTGGTTGTATACATCATAGGAGATGCCGCCCGGGTAACTGGCCGCGAAGGAACATCCTAAGATCAACAAACCCAGGCCCATGCAGCAGCAGAAAAACCCCAGGCTCAGCTTTTTCTTGATGCCCGTTACCCACAGGAGACCCCTGGACATGCGGCGAAAAGCAAAGCAAAAACCCAAGTACAGCATCCCCGCAAAAGCCAGCCACCACAGCAGACAGTAGGCTGTTTTCACCCCGTCCATCAGCAAAAGGCTATCCGCCAAAAACAACACATAAGAAAGATACAAGGACAGGCAAGCATTGCACAGGCCAAACAAGATCTTATGGGCCCCACTCTGCCATGGAACCGCCCTGCCAAAAGCTTGGGCTTGGCCTCCTACGCTTCGCCTCATGCCATTCTCTCCTTTGTGCGTTGCTTCTCGCCGCTATGCTTATGTGTTCACAAATTCTCGGTAAATGGCGCGAATGGCCGTCTCAAAGTCTTCGCTATCCACGCCAACCAAAATGCTGAGCTCACTGCTGCCCTGATCGATCATGCGCACGTTTACCCGTTCCTTGCTCAGCGCCATGAATAGGCGGGCCGCCGTACCAGGGTTGTGTACCATGCCCCGGCCTACGGTAGCAATCAGCCCCATATTGTCGTAAATGGTCAGGGTGTCTGGCGCCGTTTTCTCCATGATCGCCGCGATGACCTGCTCTTTTCGGGGCTGAAGCTCCGCAGTGGAGAGCACCACGCACAGGGTATCGATACCCGTAGGCAAATGTTCAAAGGAAAGCCCCGCCTCCTCAATGGCTTGCAGAACCTTTCGGCCAAAGCCCTTTTCCGCGTTCATCATGGCTTTTTCTACGGAGATGACTGAAAACCCGGTTTTTCCTGCAATACCCGTAATCACAAAGGGATTGGCCTCTCCCATTGCGCCATGGGTAATCATGGTACCGCGATGATCGGGGAAGTTGGTGTTACGGATGTTGGTGGGGATGCCCGCCCGGTGCACTGGAAAAACGCTGTCCTCATGGAGCACTGTGGCTCCCATGTAGGAGAGCTCCCTTAGCTCCCGGTAGGTGATGTTGCGAATCGGCATAGCGCTCTCCACTACACGCGGATCCGCCATCAAAAACCCGTTGACATCCGTCCAGTTTTCATAGATGTCCGCATAGGCGGCACGGGCAACAATCGCGCCAGAGATGTCGCTTCCGCCCCGGGAAAATGTATGGATGGCCCCATTGGGCAGACTTCCATAAAACCCTGGGATCACTGCCGTTTCCTCGTCCTTCAAAATCTCGGAGAGCACCATTTGGGTACGTTCACTGTCAAAGCTTCCATCGTCCTCAAAAAACACAAAGTCCTTGGGGTCTAAAAAGGGAAACCCCAAAAAGTCCGCCAAGATCAAGCCGTTCAGATACTCGCCGCGGCTGGCGCAATAATCCCGGCCGGCCCCTGCCTGGATGTTTTTGTTGATCTGATCCAGCTCAAAGCGGATGTCCAGCGACAGGTTCAGCCCCTTAGCGATGGCCAAAAAGCGCTCTTCCACCCGGGCAAACGCAGCGGAATATTCCTTTTTGTCCCGTGCCAGCTCATGAATGCTATATAATAAATCGGTAATCTTCTCGTCCTCGTCAAAGCGCCGCCCCGGTGCGCTGGGCACCACATAACAGCGCCGGCAATCCATCCGTAAGATGTCGCGAACCTTTTGAAACTGGCCTGCGTCTGACAAGGAACTGCCGCCAAATTTCGCAACGATCTTTCCCAACCTAGATCCCTCCCGCTCCTGCGGAGGCTCACAGTCCTCGCAAAATATTATTTTATCCCAATCCATGCAGGGAAGTCAATCCCTGACCTCTTGCCTGAGAATCGGTAGAGAAAAACCATCCCCAGGTCAATCCTAAAGAGGACGGTTCATACTATGTGCTTTGGGGAGCCTTGGTGTCATGCTTTCTCTTGACGAGCCATCCATTCGCCCTTCAACACACTCATAAACCCCATGTCACAAAAATCCCCGTCCCGGAAATAGGCATGCCGCTTGATGCCCTCCATAACAAAGCCAGCCTTTGCATAGCAACGGATAGCGCACTGGTTCCCCACATCCACATCCAGCTCCACCCGTTCCAGTCCCAATGTTAAAAAGGCATAACCAAGCAACAACCCCAAGGCCTCCGTTCCCAATCCATGGCCACGGTCCTCAGCATTTCCAATAACCATGCCCAACGTGCCGCAACGCAGCTTCCAGTCGATCCGGAATAGATCCAGCTGGCCAATATATCGCTGGTTCTGTGGGTTTGCGATTACAAAATTGCAGGCCATGTGGCTGCTTTCCAACATCCGCTCGATGAACTGCTGGGTGTCCACCAGCGTTTGCGGCGGCCAAAAAGTCGTGCTCAAATGCTTGGTGGTGCTGGCGTCGTTCACCCATTTGCGGATCTCGGGCAGGTCATCCTGCCGGTACTCCCGCAGCATCACATTTTTTCCCATGACGATAGGCATGCTTCATCGCCCCTTCTCCTCGGTTTAGGATAACAACAGGCCATCCCCGTCCCGAAAATATCCAAAAAGAATGCTCAAAAAATCAACCAAGGCGCCAACAAAAAACAGCCCGCCCGTCAATAAATAAACCACGCCTGTACCCATTTTACCCACATAAAAGCGATGAATCCCCAAAAAGCCGCCTATCAGGCACAACGCCAGGGCTGCCCAGCGGCTGCGGGAAGAGCGCTGAGGCTGCACAACAATCGTCTCATGAAGGGTGTGGTAGACCACCTGGGGCTCCGCCTGCGGAGGATTTTGCGCTTCTCTTGCGTTCCTTGGCTCATCGATGGTCAGAAAAACCATGCTGCCACAGGTGTGGCATTTTCGATCCGTTGGGAATACGCGGCTTTTACAGTATGCACAAATAATCATGAAAAACTCCTTTGCCTTTCAAAACGGCGCTCACTGCGGAGCGCCGTCTTCGTCATCCTGGCCATCTTCCAAGCCCACGTCCATCTCGTCTTGTTCTTCCATGGCGGCAACGCACTTGTCAAACACCGCTTGAAGCTCCAGGTGATCCTCAACGGTCACGTACATATCTTCGCCCTTCTCATCTTGCACAATCTTCAGGATGATGGCCTCGCCCTCCATGCAGTCCTCCATGTCCTGCACGGCCTCCAGCACCACATAGTAGCTGCCCTCATGCTCAAGGGTCATCAAATGCTCAAAATCAACATCATTGCCTTGCTCGTCCTGTAGCTGGATCACATGATCCTTTTGCTCGCTCATCACAGCCTCTTCTCCGCCCCTAGGGCTCTGTTATGTTTGAGACGCCAGCCATTGCTCCAAAATCACGGCGGCGGCCACTTTATCCACTTTTTGTTTGCGCTCTTGTCGGCGCATGTCCCCGCTGATCAGCGCTCTTTCCGCCGTGAGGGTGGTCATGCGCTCGTCCTGATAGTCAATGGTCAAGCCCGCATCCTGGAGTACCTGCCCAAAGGCCAATACCTTCTGCGCTTGCGTGCCCTCACGCCCATCCATATGCAGGGGCAAACCCAGCACCACTTGGCGAGTGTCAAACCGCTCACACAGCGAAAGCACATGCTTGCAATCCGGCCCATAGCCCACCCGGCTGTATACTTCCAGGGGTTGGGCAATGGTGCCCGTAGGATCGGACACAGCAATGCCAATACGCGCATCTCCCACATCCAGTGCGATGACACGACCCTTTGCTTTCTCCACCGTCAGCCATCCATTTTCGACAAGTATACGCGCACCAGTTCCTCCACGATCTCATCCCGCTCCAAACGGCAGATGAGACTTCGAGCCTGCCCATAGCTTGTGATATAGGTCGGATCGCCGGAGATGATATACCCCACCAACTGGGTCACGGGATCATACCCCTTGGCTTGGAGCGCCCGGTACACATGCTCCAGAATATAACTGGCATTCTGGCTTCCCTCCACGATGGGCGAGAATTTGGTTGTGCCGTTCATCTCTGTCACCTTTTGCCTCACTCCCTCATGGTGATACATAAGACATTATACACCCTATTTTCTGATTTTGGAAGCATCATCCCATGCCTGCTCTGTTTTTTCACCAAAAATGCCATTTTCCATTCTATTGGGCGCCACCTGTTGCAACGAAAGAACCCGCAAAGCCGCGCGGACACACAATAGCAACGGAATCGCCAGCAAAATCCCCAGCATTCCGCCCGCCAGGCCTCCCATCATCAATGCCAGCAGTACCAGCACAGGGTGCAACCGGGTCGCCTCGCTCATCAGCTTCGGGCTCAGCATGCCCCCCTCCAGTTGTTGCACCACCACAACCACCAGCAGCGACCATAGCACGCGAGGGGTTCCTCCCTGTAAGGCAAAAAGCAAAGTCAGCGCGCCGCCTAAAAATGGTCCCAGATAGGGGATCAATTCCAAGATGCCCATCACCACGCCCAAAAGTAACCAGTTGGGCATCCCCACCAGCAGCAAACCCAGCCCGGTCAAGCCGCCGACCACCGCGGAAATCATCAGCTGCCCCCGCAAGAAGCCCGCCAGCTCCCGACGGATCTCCCTGAGGGTCAAAGTAGTGGGGTTACGCCAGCCAACCGGCAACATCAACAGCAGCCAGTTCCCAATGTACTTGCGGTCCCGTAAAAAGTAAAAGGCAAAGACCGGGGCCAGCAGCAGTTTACTCAGCTTATCCAGCACATTGCCTGCCTGACCCATCGTAGCCGACACCACGCCCGTGATCCAGGTTTCCCCCTTGGATAACAGCGAAGCCTTGATCTCCCCGTTCACCTGGATGCCGTTTTGCGCCAGCCAACTTTCCCCATGCTGCATCCATTGATTCATCTGTGCATAAAATTGGGGTAGCATGCCCATCAGCTGGCGCACTTGTTCCGCAATGAAAGGCGCCAGCAGGACCAGTGATCCCAGCAGCATCGCACCCACTGCCATCATTGCCAACGAGGCGGACAAGCCCGCTGGCAGGTTCTTTTCCAGTCGGCGCATCAAGGGCAATGCCAGCATGGCCACCAGCATGCCGAAAAAAAGCTGTAGCATGGCTTGCCACAGCAGCGCTCGCGTCCATACCACAAGCAACACCAGCAACGCCAGCAAGCCTCCTTGCCTAAGCCGTTTGTGGATGGACGCGTTGCGCAATGACTGCATGGATCCAATCCTCCTGCCGGGCATCCTGCCCTACCTTACCACATCTTGCTCATTTTACGCACATGGTCGACCTGCCGCTGCATCTGTCTTTTCAGCTTTTGGTTGCCTGGCATCATCATCATTCCGGCGCCCACGGCAAACCCAACCATCCCTGTAACTGCCATCCGCATCAGGTTCATTGTTTCCCCTCCTTTCCCTGGTCCCCCATCAGCTCCGTCCAGGTGTGAAGCTGGGAGGTGATCACTTCAAATGCCTCGTCCTTTGCCTTTCCCAAAGGCGGGGGCCTGCGCAGATGATAGACGGTGGCGTAAGCCTTTCGCCCCAACAGCCGGTACACGGGGCCCTCGCTCACCTCCAGGGCTGCCACCCGCAAGGTCTCGCCGCTGATCAGCGCATCCGTCACCACCCCGGCGCTTTTGCCGCTGGTGTAGTAGGCCTTGGCCAGCCGCACCTCCGGCGTTTTGGGCAGATGCGTGGTTTTCCCGCATACCAGCACGCAAGCTTGCCCGATGACCAAGATGGATCTGCAAGGCACCCACTTGGCGCTGCCCAAGCCTCGCCGTACCACAAGCCCTTGCAGCCGTTTGCCGCTTTGGCTGAGAACGCCGCGTTCTACATGCCCCAGCGTCTTTCCCTCCGCCACCACCGGCATCCCGATCATCCGCTGTAAGCTGGTCACATCACAGCCTCCCTTGCCGGCTTGCTGTTCATAGGTCCAACGGTATTTTGTCCCGTGCCCTCCCAAATGCGCACAAGCAAAACCTGTCAAGTGTTCCGCCCCATGATCTTCTCAAAACGTTTTAACGTCTGCCTTGCCGCATGAATCCTGTGGCGCCCCACATCCAAGAAACGACCTTCTTTGGAAAAATAAGTCAGCTTTTTTCCCAGAAACTCTTGGAAATAGTAGCAAAGCTTAGAAATCCCTGGCGATTTTTTCCAAATAATTCCCTATTGGCGGTGCAAAACCCATGCATTTCCATGCTTTTCCACCAAAAACAAGGAATGCGGGCCGTCGCGTGTTCGTCAGATGAGCGAAAGGCAAGGGGCTTCCCCTTTGCCAAAGCGATAAGGAGGTATCCCCATGCAAAAGACCCCTAATTACAAAAGATGCCTCTGGTTGATTGTGGCCCTGGTTATGCTAGCGCTGCCTGCGATGTCACTGGCAGCGGACTACTACGTGATCAAGGGCGGCTCGCTCAACCTACGCCAAGAGGCGTCCACCGACAGCAACGTGCTTGGTCAGTATCCTTCCGGCACCTGGGTATCCGTGCTCTCCGCCAGCGATGGCTGGAGCAAGGTCAATGTGAACGGCAAAACCGGCTACGTGATGAGCAAATACCTCACCAATGCCTCCAGTTCCGCCGTCATGTATATCCGAACCAATACCGGTAAGGGCCTGAACATGCGCAACGCACCCTCACTCACCGGCGATATCATTACCAGCTACGCCAATGGCGGCAAGGTGAATGTTCTCATCAAGGGTATTGGGTTTCATAAGGTGAGCGTCAACAGCACCGTCGGCTACATGGCCAGCAATTTCTTGGCCGCGCAGGCCTCCGGCAGCACGCAGACCAACACCAACGGTTATCCAAAAACCGGTGTGGTCAGCAACCCTGGCAGTAAGCAGGTTCTGTTGCTCCGGGAAACCGCCAGCACCAGCGCCAAGGTCATCGGCTACTACGGCAACGGCGTTTCCGTAAAGTTGCTGGGTGAAACGGGTAGCTTCTACAAGGTCACGGTGGATGGCAAGAGCGGCTATATGATGAAAAAGTACATCAAGGTCGCCGGCCCCTCTCCCTCCGCGGGTTTCCCGGATACGCCCTTTGCCGCCCTTCTGAAAAACCCCAATGGCGGCTCTGTGGTCAATTTCCGCTGGGCTCCCGGCTTGAACACCTCCATCATCAAAGCCTATCCTGTGGGCACGGAAATCACCGTGCTGTCCGTGGGCGAAAACTGGTGCAAGGCCGAAATCGGCGGCGTGCAGGGATATGTGAGCACCTACTTCTTCAAGGTCAAATAAACCATGCTTCGGCAGTTGCAAAGGGGTCGTAGCGCATGATCGCTGCGGCCTCTTTCGCATGCCTGCGCGGTTTTGCTATGGTTTTCAATTTTCTTGGCTTTTTTGCATTTTTCATGTATCATAGAAAAATGGAAAAACCGGAAGGGAAGGTTGGCCATGAAGACCTCTGTCTTTTTGCAGGGAATGGCGGATCTTGGCGTTGATTTTTACACTGGTGTGCCGGATTCGCTGCTGAAGCCTCTTTGCGATACTCTCTATGAAAGAGAAAAAAACACAGGCCGCCATGTGGTGGCTGCCAATGAGGGCGGCGCTGTAGCGCTGGCCGCCGGGCACACCATCGCCACGGGCAAACCCGCCCTGTGCTACCTTCAAAACAGCGGCATCGGCAACGCGCTTAACCCCATCGTATCGCTGCTAAGCGACCGGGTTTATGGGATTCCCGCAATTTTTGTGGTGGGATGGCGTGGAGAACCCGGCGTGAAGGACGAGCCTCAGCACGCCTTTCAGGGAAGCATTTCCAAGGACCTCCTCACTTTGTTAGGCTTGCAAGTTTTTTTGATCACTGCGGGCACCACCCGGGAGGCTTTTGCCATTGCGTTGGAGCAAGCCAAAAGCACGTTGGCTTCCGGGCAGAGCGTAGCTTGGCTGGTAAGCCAAAACGGCCTCACCGACGGGACCTCGATCACTTTTGAAAACAGCCATCGGCTGCTGCGGGAAGACGCCCTGCGCGAGATTTTGCGGGATTCCACCCACAAAGAAATCTTTGTATGCACCACCGGCAAGGCCTCCCGGGAGGTTTTTGAGTTGCGTGCGGCGCTGGGCCAAGACCATCAACACGATTTTTTAACCGTAGGCAGCATGGGTCACGCCAACATGATTGCTCTGGGCATTGCCAAGGCAAAGCCGGATTTTACGGTCTGGTGCTTGGACGGCGACGGTGCGGCGCTGATGCATGCGGGCGGCCTGATTTTGGAGGCGCAGCAACGGGCGGCCAACCTGATCCATGTGGTGTTGAACAACGGTGCCCACGAGAGTGTGGGAGGTATGCCCGTATCCGGGGGCAACCTCTGGTTTGCGCCCATCGCCCGGGCTGTGGGCTATGATCAGTGCTTTACCGCCGAAAGCGTAGGCGAGCTTCGCTCACAGGTAGCCCGGCTGCGCAGGCCGCCGGACCACCGGCTCCGTTTCCTGGAAATCCTGCTCAAGCAGGGTTCCCGGTCTGATTTGGGTCGGCCTACCCTCACCCCTCAGCAGAACCTTCAGGGTCTTATGAACACCCTAAAAGAAAACAACTAACGGAGTGTGCGGATCATGAAAGCTCTTATTCTCAACTCCGGAATCGGCAGCCGTATGGGCGCCTTCACCCAGGAAAAGCCCAAAGGCCTGTTGGACATCGGTGGAGGCTATACCTTGCTGCACCGCCAGCTGGAGCTATTGGCCAAAGCAAACGTTTGCCAGGCAGTGATTACCACTGGGCCTTTTGCGGGCTTGTTGGAAGCCCATGCCCGCAGTTTGGCCTTGCCGATGGAGCTTTCCTTTGTGTCCAACGCCGACTACGCCGCCACCAACTACATCTGGAGCATGCATCTGGCCGCGCCACTCCTGGAGGGGCAGGACGTGCTGTTGCTGCACGGAGATCTGGTGTTGGAAGAAAGCGTCCTGCAGGACCTGTTGGCGTGTCCCTTTAGCGCCATGGCGGTGGACAGCACGTTGCCTTTGCCTCAAAAGGATTTCAAGGCCCAGCTACGGGAAGGCCGCATCGTAGCTGTTGGGGTGGACTTGATGAGTTCCGACTGTGTGGCCTGCCAACCCGCCTATCGCTGGCTGGCGAAAGACTTTTCCAGGTGGCTTCAAAGCATCGCATCTTTTGTGAACAAGGGACAGCGTGGCGTTTATTCGGAAAACGCCTTCAACGCGTTGGACGGCGCCCTCCCGCTATTCCCTTTGGAGTTGCAAGGCAGGCTGTGCCATGAGATCGATGACCCCCACGATTTGTCCGTGGTGAGCGAGCGCTTTTTGCGGACATTACCCCCCATCCATTCATAAGGTGGCTACAGCATGAAGAAAGTTTACATGTGTTTTAGTACCGATATCCTTCACAGCGGACATATCAATATCATCCACAAAGCCGCCTCGCTGGGCGAGCTCACCGTAGGCGTGCTTACGGATGAGGCCATCGCTACCTACAAGCGTTATCCCCTCATCCCCTTGGAGGAGCGGAGAAAGCTGTTTGAAAGCCTCAGTGGGGTGCGCCAGGTGGTGGTACAACCCACCCTCAGCTATCGCGGCGTGCTGGAGGAACTGAAGCCCGACATCGTGGTGCATGGGGATGACTGGCGCTCCGGCGTGCAGGCCCCCATTCGGGCGGAGGTGGTGGCGTTCCTGGCCAAGTGGGGCGGAGAACTGGTGGAGGTGCCCTACACCCACAGCGTGGCCGATGACGCGCTCACCGCCCTAAACGCGCAACTCAGCATGCCGGAGGTTCGCCGGGGCAGGCTGCGCCGGCTGCTCCAAATGAAGCCCTTGGTCAGTGCGATGGAGGCCCACAATGGCCTGACGGGCCTCATCGTGGAAAACACCCAAGTGGAGGTGCCTGGTGGCGTCAAAGGCTTTGACGCCATGTGGGTCAGCTCTCTGTGCGATTCCACCGCCAAAGGCAAGCCGGACATCGAACTGGTGGATTTGACCAGCCGCATCGCCACCCTGGAGGAGATCATGGAGGTCACCACAAAGCCCATCATCCTGGACGGCGATTCCGGCGGCCAGACCGAGCATTTTGTTTTTGCTCTGCGCACCCTGGAGCGGCTGGGCATCTCCGCCATCATCATCGAGGACAAAACCGGCTTGAAAAAGAACTCCCTGTTTGGGACGGAGACCCAACAACGGCAGGAAGCCCTGGAAGCCTTTTGCCAAAAGATCCGGGCGGGCAAAAAAGCCCAGAAAACCAAAGAATTTATGGTCATTGCCCGCTGTGAAAGCCTCATTCTAGGCCAGGGGCAGGAGGATGCCCTGCGCCGCTGCCACAGCTATGTGGAGGCTGGCGCTGATGGGATCATGATCCACAGCTGCCAAAAGACCCCCGATGAAGTGCTGGCGTTCCTGGCCCGTTTCCGCCAAACCGATCCAGCCACCCCCATCGTGGTGGTGCCCACCACCTACGACAGCATCACCGAGGCGGAGCTGCAGGCGGCTGGAGCCAACGTGGTCATCTATGCCAACCAACTGCTGCGAAGCGCCTTTCCCGCCATGGTGCAGACCGCGAGGACCATCTTGCAGCATGGCCGTTCCTTGGAGGCGGATGCGTGCTGCATGCCGATCCAGGAGATTCTCACCTTGATCCCCACGGAAGAATAGGAGGCCTTATGATCGCCTTTTCCCCCTTCTGCCCTGTGGATGTTCGGATCTTGTCTAAACCCCAAGGGGAAGCCGCCCTGCGGGGCTTGCTGACCGGCAACCCACAAAAGATGCTGGTGCTGGTGCCGCGCCTGTTGTGTACGCAACTGGGCTTGGCGGCTTTGTTCTCCGCACTGCAAGGGGATGGACATTGCCTGCACTTGGTCACGGACATCCCCTCAAACCCTTCCGTGGAGCATTTGGCCACCCTATTGGTGCAACTTCGGGAACAAGACTTTGCTCCCACCTGTGTGCTGGCCATCGGCGGGGGCAGCTGCATCGACCTGGCCAAGGGCATCAGCGCTTTGTGGCATCTGCCCGCAACCCAAACCGTTTCTGCCGCAGCAGTGCGGGATACCATATTCGAAAAGAAATACCAGCGGGAGGAGCATCTCTTCCTGAATGTGCTTGCCATGCCCACCACCGCCGGTACCGGCAGCGAGGTTACCCATTGGGCCACCATTTGGGATACCCAGCATAACCAAAAGCTTTCCATTGACGCTATTCATTGCTTCCCCACGGCGGCCTTTCTCATCCCGGAGTGGACCGCTTGCATGCCCGCTTCCCTTACCCTGTCCACCGGGCTGGACGCCTTATCTCACGCAATGGAAGCCTATTGGGCCGTAGCCCGCACTCCGCTTTCCCAAGCGCTGGCCTTGGCTGCGGTGGAACGGGTGCATGGGTTTTTACCCCAAGCGCTGGCTTTGCCGCAGGATTTGGTCATTCGCCAGGAAATGTGTATGGCGTCATTGTTGGCTGGGCTGGCTTTTTCCATCACCCGCACCACAGCCTGTCATAGCCTGAGCTACCCGCTCACTTTGCTGCATGGCCTACCCCACGGCTTTGCCGCTGCCATGACCTTGCTGCCGGTGATGCGGCGCAACCTGGCCTCCCTCCCAGAAATCCAGCGGCTGGAAGCGATTTTCGACGAAGACGAAGGCTTTGGCCGATGGCTGGATGATCTGTGCCAGGGCATTAAGCCGCTCCGCCTGTCCGCCTTTGGCATCGCGGAAGAGGCCCTGCCTGCCATTGCCCGTCAAGCCTTCACCTCCGGGCGCATGGACAACAACCCCATCGTATTTTCTCAGGAGGAATCCCTGGCCATTTTGCGGGAATGCTTCTAACGGTATCGCTTTGGCCTCCCTTTGTTTCTGCTAGGCAGGAAAACCCAGCCCGCCTGTCGAAATAGACTATCATGCAAAAGTGAAACAACCGCCTTTCGGCGACCGATTGGAGCGTGAGACCATTGGACTCCCAATGCAAAGCTTTTCACTCCTTGGTTTTTTAATTACACGCAAAGGAGCGACCTGTGATGAAAACAACCATTACCGCCAAGAACATGAGCGTTTCTCCCGCCGTAACGGAACGCATCATGAAAAAAACCAACAAAATGGATCGTTATCTGGACCAAAGCACGGAGATGTTGGTTCGTCTCAGCAGGCAAAAGAACAACCTTCGCACCTGTGAAATCACCGTTCCCTTTGAGGGGGTGCTGCTTCGGGCCGAATCCAGCAATGAAGACAACCTCTACGTCAGCATCGACCAGGCCCTTGCCAAGCTGGAGCGCCAACTGCACAAGCACCGTACCAAGCTTGAAAAGCGCCTGCGGGATGATGCTTTCAAAACCAAGGAATACGAATATGTGGAGGAGATGGATGAGCCCACCCAGGAGAGCCGCAAAATCGTCCGCAACAAAACCTTTCCCGTTCGCCCCATGTCCGTGGACGATGCCATTTTGCAGATGGAACTGCTGGGGCATGGTTTCTTCGTCTTTGTGAATGCCGACACCGATCGAACCAACGTGCTCTATTTGCGCAAAGAAGGCGATCTGGGCCTTTTGGAGCCGGAAGCATAACGGATTTCAACTACAGGCATGGGTTTCCAGCTTCTCGTCCCTTTAGACTGTTGAAGACTGTTGACACAAGCTGCTTGGTCTTGGCCAGCAGCTTGTGTCTTTGCTCGCGTAGCGGGCGATGCAAGCACGGTTTGAGAGAAACGGGGGGAGGCGTCCAACGAGCCCCCTCCGCTTGTTTCTCATCAAATTCTCATGGATCTTTTAGCCATTCTTTAACCGTTTTTGGGCATATCTTGCTTTTCTCCCCTGGGCAAATATGCTATCATAGGCACGTAAACAGTTATCATCTGTGCAGTTGAGTGTAAGGAGGAATCTTCTCATGACGGAACAGCAAAACCCTTTGGGCCCAGAGGGCAGTTACTACGAGGCCAAGGCTCAGCAAGAGCACGCGCGGTACCACAAGAAGATGAATGAGCTCTACCCTATCTTCATTGTAGCGCTTTACTTTGTGCTGGGTTTTGTTTTTGATCTTTGGCATCCCGGCTGGTTGTTGTTCCTGACCATCCCTCTGTTCTATATGCACCCCAAAAATACCCTTCAAAAATTCTGCAACCCCGTTGCCATCACCATGATCTATCTGATTTTAGGCTTCGCTTTTAACCTATGGCATCCCGGCTGGCTGATCTTCCTGGCCATCCCAGCCGCCGCCATCATCAACAAAGTGGACGGCGAATGACTGGGTTTTTGCATTCAAAAGCCTCCGCTGCATGATGTCATTCAGCGGAGGCTTTTTTCTTCTACCATTGCATGGCCCTCCCGCTTACTCCATGGAAAAGCGGGGCAGTGTTTCCTGAGCCCGCCTATATTGCTGGATCAACGCATCACACCAGGCATCAAACTCCGGGTCCGGTTGCTGGCACTGCGGATGGGCGTAAATATATTCCACCGCCTCCCGAGCCCCTTGGTCAAACCGAATGGTGGCCTTGTATTGTGGCACCGCCCGTTTCACCTTGGTATTATCAAAAAGCGCGTTGTTGCTCTTGTCGCCCAGCAAGGGGCCTGCCAATTCCGGGCAGAGGGCAACCAGGGTGTCGCTGGCAATGTGCACCAACTTGGGCTCGACCCCCAGCGCCCTGCCGATGGCCTGGTAAATCTGGTTCCAAGTGAGGCTCTCATCCCCAGTGATGTGGTAGGTTTCGCCAATGGCGTGCAGGTTTCCCATAAGGCCGCAAAAGGCCACGGCAAAGTCCCGGCTGTGGGTAAGGGTCCATAGGGTGAGGCCATCCCCGGGTACAAAAATCTCCCGTCCTTCACGGATGCGCTCAACGATTGCAAAGCTACCGTTTTTGCCGTGGGCCACCAGGGGAAGCCGCCGCTGATCGTAGGTATGGCTGGGGCGGATGATGGTGATGGGAAACCCGCTGGTGCGGAATTCCGCCATCAGCGCCTCCTCACAGGCGATTTTGTCCCGGCTATACTGCCAATAAGGATTGGCCAGCGGGGTACTTTCCGTGATCAGGGGTGAGGACAGCGGCTTCTGATAAGCCGATGCGGAGCTGATAAACATATACTGATGGGTTTTACCCTTGAAAAGATCAATGTCCCGACGCACCTGCTCCGGTGTATAAGCAATAAAATCGGCCACCACGTCAAAATGCAGATCCGCAAGTTTGGCCCTCACATCCGCCAGGTCGTTGATATCCGCCGCGATCTTTTTAACGCCCTGCGGCGCCCAATCCTCCCTTGTGCCCCGGTTGAGCAAATACAGCTCCCAGCCTTGCTCCACACAAAGCTTTGAGATGGATGCGCTGATGGTACCCGTGCCTCCGATCAATAATGCTTTCATCTGTTCTTCTCCCATCCTTTATTCTTCCATCGGCAGGGCGGGCGCCGGGCCGCGGTCAAGTTGGCGCACGCTTTGCACAATCAGCCGCAGGGTTTCCTCCCGGTCTTCCTCTCCTGCGCTGTCCACCAAAATAAACTGTATCAGCTGGCCCTCCGTCATGGCGGATGCCACATGGAATGTGACTTGGTTTTGGGCGTCGGTTTCACAGCTCATCAAAAACTCAATGTCCGCCGCCCAAACAGGATCCTTGGCCGTCACGTTTTCTCCCTGTTGGTATCGGGCAGCCAAGGTGTCCAGGTTTTCGTTCTTACGCTGGCTCCTTTGCTGCACCGCCAACGTCAGATCCCCGGCCTTGTTCTGCGCTGCAAACTGCAAACCGTTATCCTTTGCCTCCTGGGAAAGCTGCTGTTGGATCCATTCCGCCGGCAGTGAAAAACTGATGCCCATGCCCCCCAGCGTCACCAACCGATCTTCTTCGGCCATGGCTCCCGCGCTTGCCAGACATACCAACGCAAACAAAACGCCAATGATCTGGGCTTTGCTTTTTTGCACCATCATCATTCCTCTCGGCCCCAAAAGTTTGGCACGATCTTCCATGTGCCTCCATCATACCATATCCCATTTGCCGACGCAAGAAACAGTGTTATACCAAAAAAGCAGGAAAAAGCGCCTGAAAAAGGGAATGGTATTCATACCACCACAACGATGGAGGAAGTGCCCATGGACAAACCCAGGAAGCCAACCGTAGCTCCCGCTGACCCCGTTTCACCAAAAGCCAAGGCCCCCGCTCCCCAAAAGGCAACTGTGGCCAAAAAAGCAGCCGGCATTCCAAACCCGGCGGCCCCAAAACCCGTGGCCAAAAAGCCAGCTGCCCGCGTCAATGCCGCCCAGGCAGTGCCCAAGGCAACTGCTCACGAGGCGGTATCCCCTGCCAAAGCCAAGGTGTTGGCCAAAGCCGGCGCTGCCAAAGCCACTGCCTCTCCGCCCGCTGCCAAGGCCGTTCCACCCCAAGTCCCTGCGCAAAAAGAGGCCGCTATGCCTTCGCCGCCTTCCAGCGCAACGTCTGTGGACTTTGACCAACTGGGCGCTCAGCTTATGACCTTGCAACAAGAGATTCGCAGCCTGGGCATCCCAGTGGTGATCGTTTTTGAGGGCTGGGATGCCGCCGGCAAAGGCACCATGCTGGGTGAATTGCTACAAGGCCTGGATCCGCGCGGTTACAAGGTCCACGTGGCGGATAACCCCAGCCGGGAGCACTGCCACTATCCTTCGTTTCGCCGGTATTGGACCGCGATGCCCGCCCAGGGCGCCATCTCCCTCTTTGTGGGCAGTTGGTACCGGGATGTCAGCAACGCCTGTTTGCAGGACAAAAATGCCCGCAAGCATTTACCCGAGCGTTATGACCAGATCCTGCAGATGGAAAGCCAGCTGCTTTGCAATGGCACACTGCTGATCAAATTTTTCCTCAACGTCTCCAAAAAAGAGCAAAAGGCCCGCCTAAAAGAGTTGGAAAGCAAAAAAAGCACCCGATGGCGGGTTACCAAGGAGGCTTGGGAGCAAAACGCGCATTATGACGACATGATGCACCTCTATGATGCCATGATGGCCCGCACGGACTTGGAAGGGGCGATGTGGCATGTGCTGCGCAGCGCGGAAAAACAGGCCTGCAAAGAGCAAATGTATGCCATCGTGCTGGATGCCTTTACAAAAGCCATTGCTTCCGCCAAAGCCCAGGATCGCTCCTGGGACGTGCCCGTGCTGCCCCAGGCACAGCCCATTGCCACGGTTCCCATCAGCACGCTGGATGCCATCCAAACCAATCAACCCGTGCAAGGGGATTACAAACAGGCGATCGATCAAGCCCAAAAGCGCGTCCATAAGCTGCAAAGTGACCTTTATCGCAAGGGCATTCCGCTGATCGTGGGTTTTGAGGGCTGGGACGCCGCTGGAAAGGGCGGCTGCATCCGGCGTCTCACCAGCGCCATGGACGCCCGGGGCTTTGAGGTGGTGCCCATCTGTGCTCCAACAGAGGAACAAAAGAGCCACCATTATCTGTGGCGATTCTGGAATCACATTCCCAAGGATGGGCATGTGGCCATCTTTGACCGCACCTGGTATGGCCGGGTGATGGTGGAACGGGTGGAGGGCTTTTGTACCGAAGCGGCCTGGAAGCGCGCCTATGAGGAGATCAACCAGTTCGAGCTGGAACTGGCGCGGCACGGAGCCATCATCCGAAAATTCTGGCTTCACATTGATAATCGAGAGCAGCTCGCGCGCTTTGAAGACCGCCAGAACGACCCTCAAAAGCAATGGAAAATCACCCAAGAAGACTGGCGCAACCGGGACAAATGGGCTCAATACGAAGTGGCCGTCAACGAGATGCTTCAGCGGACCCATACCCAACACGCGCCCTGGATCATCGTGGAGGCGAACGACAAGCGCTTTGCGCGGTTGAAAATATTGCACACTTTGATTGAAGCCATGGAGCAACGGCTAGCATAATAGGTGCAAAACGGTGTAGATTAAGGGCTTGCCATTGCGACGGCAAGTCCTTTCTTTGCGACTTTTAAGGTGCTGTAGTCGCCCTATATTTAAAATATGGCCAGCCTTGAGGCGATTCTGGCCATCAAGCGTTTCATTGTAAAACCCTGCAATTCCTTTCGCATTTTTGATGCCAAATATTTTACTCTCCTTCTTTCTATGTCGTTTTATACAGTTCTCTTCCCTCTGGTTTTAACATAAGTTCTTGCCTTTTAGGCATTTTATTTTCTTGTTATTAATAATATTTTATTATTTCTCGTTTTTTGACAAGGACTTCAATAGAATTCGCCGAAATATTTTAGTATATTATCATTGTTCTCTTATTGTTATACCCATGGTACTTTCATCATCTTGCCAAGTTGGATTCACTTCATGGCGCAATGATAAATAGATTCGCCCACCAAGCATAGAAAGAATGCCGGAGGCATTAGGACAAGAGACAATCCTCCTACCCCATGTTGCGGGCGGATTGGCTCATGCACGGATAGGGAATCCATTGTGCCGCGCATCCCCGTGCTTTTGATCTCAAAAGCAATCAGCAAGGTTCTTCTTCCCTGGCAAAACACGCCCGGGCTTGACCCAATCAAAAAGGAGTGAATCGGTATGAAAAAATTCCTGGCGCTTCTCGTGGCACTGTTGCTTCTCCTTCCCCTGACCGCCGGACTCTGCGAGGCCGCTCCCGCTGCGGATAAGCCGCTGACGAAAATCCTGTTCTGTCACGATTTCCCGCAGCCTGCCTGGGTGGCCCAAATGCCCTGGATCATCGCCAAGGAAAAAGGCTTCTACCAGGAAGCCGGTCTGGATGTGGACT